>CAZOPN010000027.1:0-29935 GCA_964581685.1 uncultured Sangeribacter sp.
ATTTATCTCTTTTTAAGATGGACTTCACATGATTATGGTTTGGCTGAATAGTTACATAAAATCATTCTTCTCCCCTGATTTCCTTTATCCGGGCCGCGCAGCGATCCAGCGCCCGACCCACAAGGGCTGCAGGAATAAAAAGAGTGCCTTCTTCGGTTGGATAGGGCTCGGGGATGTAGCCGCAGAAAAGAGGCGACGCACCGGCACTGCTGCCATATATTTCAAGCACACGCCCCGACTTTCCGGGAACGACCGCCACGGCAGGGCGACTGCGCCGACCACGCGCACCCCGTATGGGAGATGTGCGCAAACCATGCTCCTCACTTCCACAAACTATAGGAATGGTAACGGTGCGGTCCCAATCGCTCATGCGCATGGCCGCGAAACGAAGGAAATCCCATGGCAACGGCATTATGAACCTAAGCAGATTGCCTGAGGAACCATACTCCGCTTCCGGATTCTTCTCAAGCTCGAGACAGTCGGCAAGCTCCGTGGAATCTGCTTCCATTACGGTTTCTCTCACCGCTTCAGGAAGCAGACCCTCTATAAGCTCGCGGAGCGGCATTGCCGCCGACCCATATTCAATCCGCCCGGAAAGCGCCTCCTCACCTTCATCAAGAAGTGCCAGCACCCGCTTAACCGCATTTTCTATCTTTATCCTCATTTTTATTCTCCTCCTTTCCGACCTCTTTCTCCTTATTATATATATAAGGCTCTTTTTCGGCCTCACGAATCCCCCTGATATGCTTCATCCGGGCGATCGGATCGGAGGGTGCCACCGCAGCAGGCCCTCCTTGATTTTTCTTTACCGCCTGATTTGGCGGAGACCGATGACCATCCTCCTCCCGGGCCAAAACATAAATTTTGCCGTTGCGGAAGAATGAACTCTCCTCTATCACGCGCTGCACAGCCCGGTTATCAGTGGCGAAGGTTGCCGGAGACACGCCGTAGCCCGTAGCCGAGCCTCCGGAAAATCGCACACGGAGCGTAGAGCGTCCCACAGGAATGAGGGCGTTCCACTCCATCATCCCTTTTACTGCGTATATTATCTTCATAAATATTTATTTAAACTATTTCCGTAGCTAAAAAAATCAAGAAGCTATAAGAATCAAGGCCCCGTTACAGGAGCCGGGGCCTTGATAGCTCCCGTGGGCCTAAAGTCCGATCTCTCCTTTATATTGAACCCACCCGGAGAGAGTGTCACCCTCATCACTGGTTGTGATTGAAGCCTGCCAGATCTGACCCGTAAAGGCTTTGGCCGACATACCGGGGCAATCGCACGTGAGATAGTACAGGTCGCCATCTTCAGGATTCTCCGGCGCTTCCGGTTCGCCCCATAGACGGAAGTTAAGGTCGGACGAAACATTCTCTCCATCACCATCAATCCATATATGACAACTTCCTTTCAAAGCGAGTGCATCCCAGATAAGAATTCCGTTACGCGTGGCCTCTTCGCCATCGACACGATCGCTGAAACTATGCTCCGCACTGTAGACATAATGCACCAGACGGTTTTCGCCGATAAGCGCACCACTGTTGCTCCAACCGAGGCGATCGAGCGTCGGCTCGCGCTTGATCTCTATATCGCCGAATACGGTGTGGAAGTTAGTGACGGTCCATCCCAGACTATTCTGCTTGGTTGTTATCTGAATTTCAGGATGCTTGGAGAAGTCGATACACTGTATCTGTTCCAGAAGATTCTTGCCGGCCAACAGCAAGGCCGTCTTCGGAACATCCTCGCCGGTGAAAAACATCTTGGCAAGCGCTATCACATCTTCCACGCTCCATTTGCCGTTGTGCATAAGCTCGCGCTTAAATTGCCAGCGCAAACCTTCCGTGCAGTAAACGTATTGCAAGCCCATGCGCGGAACATTTACCTTGAACTTTCCTGCTCGTCCCGACCATAGAGTACGATTACCCCTCACCTTGAAATTGGCAATAGCCTGCTCGGCTATAATTGCTTTAGAAAAAGGAATCCGTTTCTTCTGACTCTCGAAATAGTCGCTCACAACCTGATTCATACCCCTTTTCTGCAGATAGATACGTGTCGGCTGCGGAACAATAAGATCGGGATCAACCTCTTTCTGGGTTTCGTAAAGCGAGTTTGCGAGCACCACCAGTTTCGTTCCGGCCGGTATACGCGGAATAGTCGTGAACTCATCTTCAGGATTGCCCTTGCGGCCATTGACCGCCCGTACAACAGGATTGTTTGTGGTGGGATCCTGCCCTACGACAAAGAGCATCAGCGACTTGCCGGGCGTCCGGGCCCTCCCCTCCGAATCATACCCGTCTACTCCTTTTACTAGGAGCGTGGCGCAAGGACGCGCTATATTCTGATCTTGCGCTTCGACCGGCAATACGATCTGCACCGCAACCTGCTCTTCAACATCGGCGGAGACCGTGAGCAGCGAACGCGCCTCATCTATCATGTAATGCTCCACTTCCGGGCTATTCACTTTCACACGCTTGGCACGCAGCATGAGATTCATCAGTGGTGTATCGTCGGAATTGAATTTGAAAAGCTCCTCATCTATATCGGTTTCTACAAAACTTCCGGGAGCGATATCTCCCGTGGCTGCCGCGGCAGCTGACACTGTGGCCGGCGCACCCGGCACTTGAGACAATTGTTTACTCATTTTTTAAGAATTAGAATTATTGGAATTATTGGAATTATTGGAATTATGGGAGAGATGGGAATTATTGGAGAGAGGATAAATGGGATCTTTAGCCGGCATCGCGGGCGAGGTCGAAGATGCTTGCCGGGCGCCGGCGCGCTGTTGCCGAACCGCTACCGCCGGGATGAGGAAGGCCATCGCTGTCGTTGCGCTCGGCAAGGAATTCCTCAATGCGCGCATTGCGCCCTTTTATCTCCCCTGCCTTAAAGCCCTCTTCATATCCCGCTGCTTTCCCCTCCTCATATCCGGCCCTCTTCCCTTCCTCATATCCGGCCATCTTCCCTTCTTCATAGCCGGCGCCTTTCTCCCCCTCGCCGTCAGCCTTCCTTTGCTCATCGCCGGCAGGCTGCCCTTCCTCATTGCCGGCGCCCAGCCCTTTCTCATAGCCGGCACCCTTCTCCCCCTCGCCGGCGGGCTGCCCTTTCTCATAGCCGGCGCCTTTCTCCCCCTCGCCGGCGGCCTTCCCTTCCTCATTGCCGGCATCTTTCTCCCCCTCGCCAGGGGCCTGCCCTTCCTCATTGCCGGCCGCCTTCCTTTTCTCATTGCCGGTATCGGGATCATCTTCTCCGGGTTTGTCTTCGGGTGCTCCGGCTGCTCCGGCTGCTCCGGAAATTTCCGGCCGAATGCCCTCAGCCGCAATCTGAGGCTTTTCCTCTTCTTCTCTTTTTCGCTTTTTAAACATATCTTGATTCTTTATCCCCGGGATGAAACCACTCCATCCCTCCGAGGCTCTGCAAAATTACTATCTCACCCCCTTATAGCTTTTTTAAATATTTATTTTGCTTTTCTTTGTTAAAATTTATACTTGCATTATATTTGCATTGCTATAATTTTGCCATCAAAATAATTTATTACTTAAAAAATTTGACTATGAAGAAAATCGGATCTGTGGCCGAATTCGGGCCACAACGTGACCGCGAGCTCCTCGCCGCTTTCAAGGCACAGCTACACAACCTCGGACACCTACCCTTGAAGGAGATGTTTCGACGGGCTGCCGAAACCAAAACCTCTCGCTTCTGGGTGAGTGAACGTCGCGCCGCAATAGTGATTTCCTCCATGCTGAAGGGAGATCGGTTGGAGTATATGTCGCCAAAGCGACGTGAGATGTATTATGAAATTTTCAAGATCTTCAAGAAAATTCGCCTAAGATCGCCTGAAATGACAATTTATGATGCTGCATACGAGGCCGTAAACTCAGAGGCTCCGGAATTCTATCTAACCCCGAAATCAGCCAAAGTTCTCATCTATCGCGCCCGTCGCGGATAAGACCCCTTGCCGAGACCGGGATCTAAATCCAATCCCTCCAATCTCTCCAATCTCTCCAATTTCTCCAATCATTCCAATTTCTCCAATCATTCCAATCATTCCAATCCCCTAAACCATGCTAAAAGAAAATGAGCGGCGACTCGCCGCCATCAACGCACCCTTCGACCCTCTTACAGGAGAAGGGTCTCCGGGCAAACGCTTCGAGCTCCATATTCCGGGCTTCTCAAGGGCGCGCCTCTTCCTGCCGATTTCGATGCGCCATGAGCCTCTCGTGGAACGACTCATGGCGCATCCGGCGGCAGCCTCTCTCGAACCCGACCTCGAACGGCTCCGCGCTTTGCATGATTTCCCTTTCTGGGCAGCCCGCTATGTATATATCAAAAGGAAAGGTGGTGGCGATGATATCCCTTTCATACTCAACCGGCCGCAACGCCGCTTTGTAGAACAAGTGGAAAGCATGAGACTCGCCCAACGTCCCATAAGGCTCATCCTGCTGAAAGCAAGGCAATGGGGAGGAAGCACTTGTTCACAGCTTTACATGGCATGGCTTCAATTAATCCACAAGCGCGGTCTCAATTCATTGATTATCGCACATCAGGGAGTCGGCTCCGATGAAATTAAAGATATGTTCGACCGAATGATCGCATCATATCCCATGGAGATGCTGCAAGATCCGGAGGAGGAAATCCGGCCCGAGACCGGAGACAAAAGAAAGGAGGAGAAAAAGATGGTCGGAGTGGGCAAATCGCGCGCCCTGTTCCGTGTGCCGCAACGAAACTGCAAGATAAAGATAGGAAGCGCGGAACGTCCCGATTCCTGCCGGGGAGGAGATTATAATCTCGTACACTGCTCGGAAGTGGGCATCTGGCGCAAGACAGCCGGCAAATCTCCGGAAGATATCCTTCGGTCGGCATGCTCCGGAATTCTGTTGGAACCTTACACCATGATTGTCTACGAATCGACCGCAAACGGCACCGGAAATTTCTTTCATAATGAATATCAGGCGGCAAAACGTGGAGAATCGCAGTTTGAGCCCATGTTTGTCTCCTGGTTCGACATAGAAAAATATTCCATGCCCTTTGCCAATGAAGAAAAGCGCCGCCAATTTGCCGAAGAGTTATACGAGGGAAGATTTTCGGATGCAGCCACATCCGACCGTCGCCAACCGGGGGCCTATCTCTGGTGGCTATGGGAGAAAGGCGCCACCCTTGAAGCGATTCACTGGTATGTGAACGAACGCATGAAATATGGCGATCACGGACTAATGGCTTCCGAATATCCCTCAGACGACATCGAAGCTTTCGTGCATTCGGGAGCGAGAGTTTTCGACAAATACAAAGTGGAATTACTACGCGAGGGGTGTAGTGTGCCCAAGTTCAAAGGGGAAATAGATAAAGAGGGTTTTCATCCCCTTTCTTCGGGAGGTTGGAAAATATGGAAACTGCCGGAAATGCCGGAGGGGTTCACGGCCGACAGCCGATATGTTACGGTGGTGGATGTAGGTGGACGCTCCGCAAAGGCGGACTGGTCGGTAATCGCTATCTTCGACCGACTCCCCATATTGACGGGAGAAGGGCCGGAGCTCGTGGCACAATGGCGAGGACACACCGACTTCGATTTACTGACGGAGATGGCTGCCGATGCATCCTCTTTCTATAAAAACGCCCTGCTTGTGATCGAGAGCAACACCCTCGAAACCCGCGACCGCGACAGGGATACGGATGGAGATCAGTCGCAATTTATCCTCAACCGACTGCGCGAGCGATACTGCAATCTCTATGCCCGGCGCGGGTCGGAGGAAGCTGTAGTGAGAGGGGCGCCGGCACGCTACGGCTTCCATACCAATACAGCTACAAAACCGATGATCATTGCGACACTGGTAAAAACCGTAAGAGAAT
Source organism: uncultured Sangeribacter sp. (assembly GCA_964581685.1). GTDB lineage: Bacteria > Bacteroidota > Bacteroidia > Bacteroidales > Muribaculaceae > Lepagella. Next base: position 5,840 of record CAZOPN010000027.1, read on the forward strand.
CACTCTATATAGAGCGCGACGAAACATGTCTTGACGAGTTTCTCGCCTACGAGCGACGACAAAACGGCTCTTTCGGAGCTATTTCAGGCCATCATGACGATCTGCTAATGACACGAGCAATCGGTCTGCACATTATCTTTCATGAGCTCGACCTTCCGCGGCTTACCCCCATCTCCTCCCGTTCCGGCGAACGCATGATTTCAGATTCTCTTGCAGTTATATGATTAGCGGCCATTAAATAAATCCAAATATTAAATTTTGTTAAAATTAAGAAGTTTGCAGATTTATTAGAATTTTAGAAGATTTATAAAGAATTTTTTAGCTATATTTGCACCGGAATTGGCGTTGTCTTCCATGAAAGGCTCTGATTCCCTCCGGAAAGACAATTAGTTAACCTAATAATAACACTAACAACGTTTTTATGAAAATTTCTACTATTCTTATGAGCGCAGCTGTTCTCGCAGTTAGCGCTGTTCCCGCATTCGCAGCGGAAGAGAATCTGATGAGAGGTGCTCTCGAAGGAGAGCTCGGCAACCTTGCCGGTCTCAACAGCCAAATGGTAAAAAATGGCTGGCAGTATTGGAACTGCAACTTTGCATACGATTCTACCGAAGAGTGCTACTCTTGGGAAGACTACTACTGGGAGATCAACGGTGCAGACCTCGACGAAGAGGAACTCGCACTTGCTAAAGAGGAGTATATCCCCGTTGATATGACAGAAAACTGGCCTGACAACGTACGTCTCCAGCAATATCCTGATAAAACCGTTGATGAGGAGGGTAATAGCTACGGTGAAACTGTTGCACTTCTTCGTTGGGACGGTGGTGGCATAGCCAAAAGATGGTTTGTTTATCCTCTCAAAGGTCTTCAGAGCGGTCTTTACGAATTCACTGCAATGGTCGGTGACTGGAACAACCGTAACGACGGCAACAGCGCAAGCAACTGCTACGTAAAAGTTAACGGCCTCCGCGTAACTATGCAGAAAGAAGTTGGTCCTCAGGCCCTTACTTACAATCTCGAACCCGATGAGGAAGAAGCATCAATGCAGGCAGGTGTTCCTGTAACTTATCAGAGCGACCTCTTCCAGATCGAAGATGGTGGTGGCGAAGCTCCCATCATGCACAAATGGAGCGCAATCCTCGGCAACCCCGCAGACGGCGACACTTTCCTTTGCTTCCAGGGCGGTTGGTCAATCTACCTCTTTGGTGAGCCGACTCTCACTCGCATCGGCGACTATCCCGTGGGTGACGACGCTGTTAATGAAATCAACTCTAACGCAAGCGTAGTTGAGAAAGCTTACTATGGCATCGACGGCGTACAGGTTATGAATCCTGCCAAGGGTGCTCTCGTAATCGAGAAGAGCGTTCTTGACAACGGTTCTGTAAAAGTTGCTAAGAAAGTTATCCGCTAATCATCGATAAACGCAATAAACGGAAAAGGCTTCCCGCTCGGGAAGCCTTTCTTTTTTTTCTTCTTCAATCCTTCCAATCCATCCAAATCATCTCTTAAAAACACAAATTTTATTAAAATATTTAAAAAATTTGGCATTTAAACTTTTCTTCGCTAAATTTGCCCTTGCATGGTAAATCTACCCCGACCATAAATCAACTGCTTAAGCAGATTTTCGCACTTAACCTTTGCATACACAATTGAGAATTTCACTCAAAACCTAATATTATGATTTCTTTAAGAAAAACGTTATCCTTCGGTCTCGCGGCTGTTGCTGCTTCGGGTCTGATGCTTAGCGCCAACGACGCCCTCAGCATCTCCGAATCTCAGGAGCTTACAGACCTCAACGGTAAGGATGCCACCATCTCGGGCAATGCCGAAGTGCACCTTACTTCCAAAACACCCTTTACCAATGCCAGCGCCAATCTCGTAGGCGAGAACGCATGGCTCTACTTCGATGAGGTCAAGCCCAGCTATGTGCTTGCTAATTTCCTCAAAAATATCAAGGTCGACGGCGTTGCTGCCGATATGGCCTCAAACGTCCGTCTCGCCCAGTATCGCGGCGGTACGGTTGTGATCCCTCACGGTTATGAGACTTACGCAAAAGCTCTTACCGTTTACACCGAGCCTAATTGCCAGGGCAAATCGAAAGATGTCGCCATCGAGACTTTCCATAACGATCTTGGCGAATTTGACAACAACATCCGCTCTTTCAAGCTCCGCAAAGGATTCCAGGTGTGTCTCGCCAACAACCCCGACTGCTCCGGCTTCAGCCGCATCTACATTGCCGACACTGAAGACCTCGTTGTAAATGAGCTGCCGGAAGGTTTCGTAACAAAAGATGGTTCCGACAAATCTTTCATCTCCTTTATCCGCGTATGCAAACACCAGTGGGTATCTAAAAAAGGATGGTGCGGATGGAATCAGGACGTGCTGACTTTCACCAACGCCACACACTCTTATTCCTGGAGTGCAGACCGCCCCTCTGACGCAGACGTAATGGACCGCGAGTTCGTTCCGCAGCGCCACCACCGCGGCTGGCCCGGTTTCGGCACCATCAACGCCCAGACAAACGTTTCTCACCTCCTTGGCGACAATGAGCCCGATAACCAGAACGACCCGAAAGAGCAGCCCTCTACTCCGAGTCAGATCATCGAGCTCTGGCCTTACTACATTCAATCAGGTCTGCGTGTGGGTTCTCCCGCTCCTACAGGCATCTGGGGAAGCTGGCTCGGTCAGTTCTTCAATATCGCCGACTCGCTCAACTATCGTGTAGACTTCGTGGTTTACCACCAGTATGAGGCTACCAGCGACTTCGCAAGCCGTATCAACCGCGCTGTCAGCGAATCAAAAGGACGTCCGGTATGGGTGACCGAATGGAACAACGGTGCCAACTGGACTACTGAATCATGGCCAGATGCCTCCGGCCCGCAGCGTGATGCCGATTGCAATATCATCTATTACAAGACTGTGAGAGATGAGAAAGGAAACGAATCGGAAGTGGTTTGTAGCAAAGACGATGAAGGAGCACACACAAGAGACGTGAGCCGTCCGCTTACTCCCAACAATGCTGCAAAACAGCTCCAGTACATGAAAGAGGCTCTTGCCAATCAGGATGCCCTCGACAAACTTGAACGTCTCCATTTCTACAATGCAGTTCAGGATGCCCGCGCCGTTGAACTTGGCGGCAAACTCACCCCTGCAGGAAAATATTTCGCTGAATACAACCAGAAACTCGCTTACACCAAGAAATCGGAATTCGAACACACTTGGAAAATCGCGCCTCCATATCCTTATATCGGCTACACTGACGACTTCAAGACTATGAAGTTCACATGGTATGACCACAATGGTGAGACCGGTAAAGCATACGTTGTCTATACCTCCGATAAGGGTGATGACGGCAAATGGGCAACCTGGCAGGAGACGAAGACTCTCGAACTCGGCAAGGATTATCAGGCCGGCGAGAATGTTGTTTACGAAGCTCCCATCGACATGAAGAACGAACGTCGCTATCGCGTTCAGGCTATTTCCTACAAAGGCACGAAATCTCTCTACTCACGCGTAGGTTACGTTGTACGCGACCACGTCGAGGGTGTACCCGAGGTTTCCGGTATCGCCGTAGACCAGTATTCTATCCAGCTCGAATGGACTCGCGTTCCCGGTGCCCGCACATATATCGTTGAGCGTCGTGATGCCGATGATGCCGAGTTTAAGCAGATTGCAAACACAGCAGAAAATAAATACAAGAGCGGTAGCCTTTCTGCCGGACACGATTACTGGTTCCGCGTATCAGCTGTAAACACCGGTGAGTCTACTCCCGTTTCTGAAATCATCAAGGTCCGCACTCCGGTTCTTACGGAAGCTCCCGAGGCTGTCTACAACCTCTTCGCTGCTGCCGGTGACGGCCAGGTAACCCTTACATGGGACAAGACTTATCAGTCTACATGGGATATCGAGCGTGCTGAATCTGCCGAAGGTCCCTGGACAAGCGTGAAGAAAGGTGTTTCTAATACAAAACACACCGACACCAAGCTCGAAAACGGCAAGACCTACTGGTACCGCCTGACTCCGAAGCGTCTCACCAATACCGGTAAACCTTGTGATCCTGTCAGTGTCACTCCGACTGAGGGTAACAACTTCTACGTTCCTTTCGCCGAGGGTCGCGGTCTGACTGCACGTGAACATCACGGCGCACAGCATGGTACACTCGTAGGAGCCTGCACATGGGTTGCCGACCGCGAAGGAAATCCCAAAGGCGCTATCGAGAACAATCCCGCCCATAAATATTCTTACATCGAATTCCCGAACGGAATCGTGAAAAACCTCTCCGACTTCACAGTTTCTTTCTGGCTCGCCAACACAGGCGACAAGGGCCGCGTGTTCGACTTCGGTACAGGTCAGTATGCTTCCATGCTTCTCGACTACGGTAAAAACAACACAAGCGGTTTCCGTTACAAATGCCGCACTTCTGCCAAGAATGTTGATTGCAACTTCAATTACACTCTTGAAAAAGGCAAATGGTATTTCATCACCCTCACTCAGAAGAGCGGCACTGTCACTCTCTACGTAAACGGTGAGAAAGTGGGTGAAAAGACCGGCAACCCCAACCCGAAAGATCTCGGCAACACAACTCAGAACTGGCTTGGCCGTTCGATGTGGGACAGCGATGCTCAGGGTCAGTATGCATACGATGATTTCTATATCTTCCCCCGCGCTTTCTCTGCAGAAGAGATCAAGACTCTCATGGAGACTCCGAGCGTGAACGGAATAGAGGAGATCGCTGCCGGCGAACTCAGCGACGGAATGGCTGTATATGGCTTCGGATCTGAAATCACAATCGTTTCAGACGCTCCCCGCACTGTAAGCATCTATACTCTCGAAGGACAGCTCGTACGCACCGTAACCGTAGAGGAGGGTACCAACACCTTCTCCGGCTTCGGAAAAGGTGTATACGTAGCCGGCAACCACAAGGTTGTTCTCTGATAAACATCTTAACCGGATACTCATACTCAAGCCGGGTTTGCGATTGCTCGCAAACCCGGCTTTTTTTAGTAAATTTGCAATATGAAAAAAACCTATTGCAACAAGTGGCGCAACGACTCCCTGCCATTAACCGCCATAATATTGACAAGCATGCTTTTCATAGCGTCATGTCGTGACAAGCATGACCGGGCTTTCGATGCAGTAGCTGATGAACCTACAGCTACATATACGCCCGCAAAGCAAACAATCACGACAGCTGAAGAAATTTCTAACGATAAAGCTGATGACTTAATTATTGAAGAAGAAAATGGAGTGAAGCGACTGCGCATCAACAATATCGGCCGACTGCGCGACGTCTTCAACGACTCCAACAATTCGCAGCTAAGGCATGCCTTGCGTCTTGGAATCGAACCTATCACGGATATACGAAAAGCTTATCACACCTCCAGGCCCGTCATTAAAATTAGCTCAACCGACCTTTATGCCGTAGACTCGCTGAAGCATTCCCTCCCATTTCTTGTTCCTGAGGCGGCCCGTCTGCTCAATATCGTAGGACGCAATTTCCGCGATTCGCTGACGTCACGCGGAGCGGAGGGATACCGTATAAGAGTGACTTCGCTTTTACGCACTCCACACACCGTGAAGCGTCTGCGCCGTGTGAACATCAATGCCACCGATTCTTCTACCCATCAGTTCGGCACGACATTCGACATCTCCTATACCCGTTTTGATCATTATGGAAATGGGGCCCCGGTTGCCGCGGAAGATCTGAAGAATCTGCTTGCGGAAGTGCTCAACGACTTACGCACCCGCGGATACTGCCTTGTTAAATTCGAGCGCGCCACCTCCTGCTTCCACATCACCGCCACCCAATAACTCCTCGCGGAATAGCCATTGGAGTGATTGGAGATATCGGGATCATTGGAGAACTCTAATAACTCCGATAGTTCTGATAGCTTCGGATGATAGCTTCGGATGATAGCTTCGGAAACCCTGCGTAGCCTTCGGGGCGTCAGAACGGCGTCGGATGTGGTGCCGATTCCGGCCGAGGCTGAGGAAGCAACCTTTCGGTTGTGACCGATGCCGAGTGCCGAAATCGGGGCCGCAGACGGCCCGTTATCACGACCCGAACTTAGAGCTTAGACGGAGACTTTCCCGCGTATAGCAGGCCACGGATCATACCCTTCAAGGCTGAAATCTTCGTAACGGAAGCTGAAAATATCCTTGACATCCGGATTAAGCCGCATAGTCGGCAAGGCGCGTGGTGCACGGCTAAGCTGCTCGCGCACCTGATCAAGATGATTGAGATAGATATGGGCGTCGCCAAGCGTATGAATGAATTCTCCCGGCTCCAGGCCGCATACCTGAGCCATCATCATGCAAAGCAAAGCGTAACTGGCGATATTGAAAGGCACACCCAAAAAACAATCGGCACTACGCTGATAGAGCTGCAGCGAAAGCTTCCCCTCACTGACGTAAAACTGGAAGAAGGCATGACAGGGCGGGAGATTCATATTGTCAAGATCAGCCACATTCCAGGAGCTGACGATGATCCGGCGTGAATCAGGATTGTTTTTAATGGCCTCCACAGCCTCCAAAATCTGATCGATGAAGCCTCCCTTATAATCGGGCCAAGAACGCCACTGGAAGCCATATATATGGCCGAGAGAACCATCCGGATCCGCCCATTCGTTCCATATACGCACACCGTTATCCTGAAGATATTTTACGTTGGTGTCGCCGGCGAGAAACCAGAGCAGTTCATGAATGATACTTTTAAGATGCACTTTCTTTGTGGTGAGCAAAGGGAAACCTTTGCTCAGATCAAAGCGCATCTGATATCCGAATGTGGATATGGTTCCGGTTCCGGTGCGGTCTTCCTTACGATGACCATTCTCCAATATATGGGTTAGGAGGGCTTTATATTCTTTCATAAGTTTTAATTTTCTGTGATAAGAGCCGCTACGGATATCCGTCAAGGAGCTACCCTTTTTCTGCGTCTGAAAAGCGGCTGGAGCGGGCGGTTGCGGTCAGACTGATAGCGTATGGCATCGGAGGGACAAATGTCGATGCAATCGAAACAGCGGACACAACGGGCATTATCGACATAACGGCTCACAACTTTTATGCAGCTCGACTTACATTTCTCCTCACAAAGACCGCAGCTGATACATTTGTCGGGGTTAATCTCGATATGATATAACGACCGGTTGGAAACGAAGCCCAACAGAGCTCCGACAGGGCAGAAATCCGTGCAGTAGGCCCGGCCGCTTTCCACAGCTACAAGCAACAGAATTATAAAAGAGACTCCCCCGGTGATAAAGCCGGCGCCGAGCCCGACACCAAGACTTATCCAGCCGGTCTCCTCTGCCGTAGGCGTGGCGACGGCCAGGATGTTTCGCATGATATTCCAGGGCTCGAGAATAGCGGAAACCCACAGAAGCCCCGCCATAAGACACAGAAGATATATCACGAGAACATGCATTGTCCAGGGACGAGGATGACGATAGCGGAAGCGGTAAACCGGCTTCTTGCGCAGACGGCGCCATAGACTGCCGCCACTTATAAACAGATCGCTGAGCGTCCCGACCGGACACACCGAAGAACAATAGATGCGTCCGAAAAGCAAAGTTATAAGAAGCCAGACCAGAATTGTGCCAAACGTGACGGGAATCATCGAGAGCATGATCTGACTCTTTTCGGAGAAGCGGCCGAAGTGGCCTATATACGGAAGGGCAGAGACATAACAGACTGTGGCGACGAAAAAAAGCGTCGCCACAGTGATTCTGAGAGGTCTGAGCTGTTTCATGACATCAACGTTTTCCCTGACGTTTCTGCTGCTCGCGAAGCATGGCCTGCTGCTGACGCTGCATCTCTTCAAGACGCGCCATGAAGCCTGATTTCTTACGCGGTTTCTTGGCTGCCTCCGCCATTGCCTTGCGGACATCCTCCTCCTTGATGATGAAACGGAAGGCGTAGGTCTGGATAATCGTGATAAGCAGAGAGAGGAAATAGTAGAGGCTGAGGCCCGAAGCATAATTATTGAAGAAGATCATGAACATCACCGGCATCAGATACATCATCCATTTCATTCCCGGCATCTGGCTGGGAGAATTCTGCATGTTGATGTAGGTGTAGAGAATATTGGTGATCGTCATGAGCAGACAGAAGAGAGAGATATGGTTTCCGAAATATTTCGTAATCAGCGGGATATTACCGCTCCAGGAGATTATGGCATCGGGAGCCGACAGATCGTGGGCCCAGAGGAAGCTCTCGCCGCGAAGCTCGATACATGAGGGGAAGAAGCTGAACATCGCAAAAAGGATGGGCATCTGGAGAAGCATCGGCAAACAACCCGACATGGGGCTCGCTCCGGCTTTCGAATATAGGGCCATCGTCTTCTGCTGACGTATCATCGCATTTTCCGTGCCGGGATATTTCTCGTTGATTGCCTTTATATCGGGGGCAAGCACACGCATCTTGGCCTGGCTCTTATAACTCTTGTAGGTGAGCGGGAAGAGTATAAGCTTGATGAAGATTGTGAGCAGGAGGATAATAATACCGTAATTGGAGATAAATTTACCAAGGAAAGTAAAGACCGGAATAACGATTCCCGTATTGATCCAGCGGAAAATGCTCCATCCGAGGGGAATTAGACGCGTGAGACTAAGATTTTCGCTCTTTTCGCCATCGCTCATTGCTTTAGCGATATCATCGTCGAGATCGGAGAGAAGCGGATAGAGGTTAGGACCGAGGAAGAGGGAGAAAGAGACCGGATTGGCCGAATTCCAATTATAGTCGTTCACTATAGCGTCAGCCTTGACGCTCTTGAGATAATCGGAATTCTGAATTACATCGGAGGTGAAATCGGCTGTATGGAAATTACGGTCGGCGATCATGACTGATGAGAAGAACTGATTCTTGAAGCCTATCCATTTGATCTTGGCCTGACGGTCTTCACTATCGCTTTTATTTTCCGAGAGGTGTTCGACGGAACCGCCGGCAAATTTATAATAAAGACCGGAGTTGCGCTCCTCAAACATGCGTCCCTGTTCCTGACGCTTTATGTCCTGATGCCATACGAAGCCAAGGTTACGGTTGTTGGACTGCACGATATCGGCCATGTTCTGCTGAACAATGCGCATTCTCACTACGTATGAGTTTCCTTTGGGAAGAGTATACTCGATTCCCCACCAGGAATCGGGCGAAACTTCAAGCGCCATAAGCACGGTTGAATCGTTCTTCACGCGGGGCGTGAAATAGAGGTCGGCTGTATTGACGGGCTGGGGAAGAGGCAGAAGGAAGTCGAAACTATTCTTGTCTCCTTCGAAAAGCACTACTTTCTCCTTGCGCTTCTTTGATTCATCGGCACTATATTCCGTATCATATTTTTTAAGTTCAGCCCTGCGGATAGATCCGGAACGGCTGTCGATATTAAGCTTAAGGACATCGTTTTGCAGCACAACCACACTGTCGGTGCCTGTAACGAAGCGGGCAAACTTGCCGTAGCGGCCTATCGACTGCGAGGCATTACGCACCATCTCCACTGCCTTCCGCTGTTCAAGGAGAGTCATCGAGGAGAGGTTTCCTTTCTCTACATCGCTCCATTGCAACGGGCGCCCGTCGACGCTTACAGTTCCGTATACGGAATCGCCCTCGAGAGTAAGATTAACGGCGCCCTGCTCCAGATGGTAGACGCGGCTGCTGTCGGAGCGGGTTATAAGATTGCCATTTTCGCTGATATTGCTGATGAGCCATCCGCGCTCCGTGTCAGAGAGCTGATCGACCGTGGTTGGAGCCGCCGCCTGCGTCTCCACGGCATCTTTGTCGGTTTTTCCGGAGGTATTGTCGCTGTTCTTGGGCGAAAGCCACATAAACAGGATAAACACCGCCACCATCAATAAGAGTCCGTTTACTGTGTTTTTATCCATTACGTCCTGATTGTTCGTTATTGTTGTTGAGAAAAAAGGAACTCATTTTCAACTTTTGGCTGAACGTTTAATGAGTTCAAAGCGTAATCCGCAATTAAGTTGCAAATTTAACTACATTTAAGAAAGTATCAAAACTTCGACCCTGATAAATTAATGATAAATTAAGCTCCATCCTCTCAAAATCTCTATAAAAGCTGAGGATGGAGCCTAAATCTAAGGCCCCGACTCATATGGATGATCAAAGCGCGTAAAGTTCTTCGCGGAGACGCGCGGCAATGGCGGCAGGGTCATCGCCGAAAGAACGGAGGGTTTCTCCGTCGATCGGTTTTCCTATGACAATCCTGAATTTCTTGCCACGGGAGGCACAGACCTCACCCGGAAGAAAAGCTTGCTCGATATTGAACCCTATTCCTAATTTGCGACGCAGGCGGGCCAACCGGTAGAAACGTCGGCGGTTGAGCCCTTCGAAACGTACGGGAAGGATATCGCGATCGTACTGCAGGGCCTTGGATACAAATGATTTCTGCCATTGAAGATCTCGTATCCGACCATCATCATGCAAACGCGACACAAGGCCGGCAGGAAATATGATTATCTGAGCGTCAGAAGCGTATGCCTCATTAATGGCCGCTGCCGCGGCACGCCCCTGAGCTCCATATTTATTTACCGGCAGAAAGACATTACGGAGCGGCTCGACATTCATAAGCATGTCATTGACAAGAAAGCGGATCCGATCGTCGCCATAGATGCCTCCGAGCACTTTTATAATCCCGATTCCGTCAAGACCGCCCAAAGGGTGGTTGCATGCGAAAAGCAGGCGACGGCCGGCAGGGATATTCTCCAGACCCTCCACTTCAAGTTCCAGCCCGAAATATCTGTAGACCGCCTCGCAGAAAGCAGTGCCTTCTGCGGGGTAAGTCTTTTCGAGAACATCATTAAGTTCTTCCTGATGTATTATTTTCTCAAGCATCCGCGTAAGGAAACGCGGAATGTATTTTCCTCTTTTCCCTGCGCGTGAACGTATCACGCGGTCAAGATCAATTTTCAGAAGTTCCATGCATTAGAGCTCATTTCATTTAGTGAGGCCTGATGGCGTCAGTCGGGATTGACAGAGCTTTCCTCCTCCCAGAATTCATCGTTCCAGTCTTCGTCCGACATGTCGGCCGGATCAAACTCCTCGGAATCATCCTCCTGAGCGAAAATAAAGTTATCCTCATCTTCCACACGGTGACGCACGTCGAGATTACGATGGGTAAGAGTTGTGTTCCGATTGTCTTCTGAATTTATCTCGCGCCATAGAAGATCTTTTAGCTCGGTGATGCCTTCTCCGGTGACAGCCGATATGAATACGGCCGGGATATCATCAGGAAGTTCGCGCGAAAGTTCATCACGAAGTTCGTCGTCAAGAAGGTCGCTCTTGGTTATGGCAAGCACTCGACTCTTATCGACAAGATCCGGATTAAATTCGCGTAATTCCTTAAGCAATACTTCATAATCTTTCTTTATATCATCGGAATCGGCGGGTACCATAAAGAGGAGCACTGCATTACGCTCTATATGCCTCAGGAAGCGCAAGCCAAGTCCTTTCCCTTCGCTGGCACCTTCGATAATACCGGGGATATCGGCCATAACAAACGACCGGTTTCCGCGATAGTCCACGATTCCGAGACTGGGCTCCATGGTGGTGAACGGATAATCGGCTATCTTGGGCTTCGCAGCTGAGACTGCGGAAAGGAGCGTGGATTTACCGGCATTCGGAAAGCCTACGAGTCCGACATCGCCAAGCAGTTTCAACTCAAGCACCACAGCCTTCTCGATAGCCGGCTGTCCGGGCTGGGCATAACGCGGAGCGCGGTTGGTGGATGTGGCGAAATGCCAGTTGCCGAGTCCCCCTTTGCCTCCACGGAGCAGTTTTACTTCCTGACCGTCTTCCGTGACTTCACAAAGGAACTCTCCACTGTCGGCATCAAAAACAGCCGTCCCGACAGGCACCTCGATAATACGGTCGATTCCATCCTTGCCGGTCGAGCGGTTTTCGCCGCCGCGCTCTCCGTCAGTGGCGAAGACGTGCCGGCTGTAACGAAGTGGAAGGAGCGTCCAGAGATGACGGTTGCCACGCAGGATGATATGACCGCCACGGCCACCGTCGCCCCCGTCGGGGCCACCCTTGGGTACATATTTGGCACGGTGGAAATGACGGCTTCCGGCGCCCCCCTTTCCCGACCGGCATAATATCTTCACATAATCTATAAAATTTGACTCTGCCATTTTCTTATATATTTTTCTGCTCCGGAGCCGCCGGTAGAACCCGATAACTCACGAAGCGTATTATTGTTTATATTGTTTCATCATTGACTCAAGCTCTTCCGTGATCATCACCCGCAGTTCGGGAGGATCGAGCACCGTCACCTCACTTCCATAACCTAAAAGTTCGTGAACAAGTTCATAATTAAGCTTAAGTTTATATGTAAAAACGGAATAATCATCGTGAATCTCCTCCTGCTGGCTCGAATGGAAAGGTAGAGCGCGAAAATATTTTGCCTGTGTAGGAGTGGTGCGTATCCGCACCCGTCTCACTGCCGCTTTCGAAGAGGTGATGCCGATAATATTTCCGAACATTCCGGCCGGCGTGATGTCCGACGGAATCTCAAAATGCTCATTGATAAGATTCAGCTCCTTCACTCGATCGAGGGCGTAAGTGCGTATATCGCCCGTCTTCTCACGCATTCCTATCATATACCAGCGCTGCTTGTAACGCTTGACGAAATAGGGCCGGAATACAATCCCTTTTTCCGCTCGCGAGCGATTGAAGCCGGCGTATGTGAAGGCAACCTTCTGCGACATTCCTATGGCATCAAGCACCAACGGAAGATATTCACGTGCCGAAGGAACCTCCTCGACCGATATCCTGCCGGATGCCGCAACAGAATCCTTAACAGCCGTATTGACTGCGTATGAGTCGAGAAGCCAATTGGTGACGGCACGATGGTCGGCATCCGTGTCTTGCTCGATATAATACTCTCCGCTCTTAGTGCAGTTGATCTGGATATGAAAATTTTCCTCGATCGCACGACGATAATGAAAGAATGTGCGGTCGGGAATAGGATTGCCGTCGGAATAGGCCGATCGGAGCCACAGTTCGTTAAGAGCCGTCCTCGACAGACGTCCGTAACGGTTGAGCGTATCGACAATCCATATATATCTGCTGATAAGATCTCTTGCCATATTTATTTTCCAAGATAATTCCAAGTAGCCGGTGAGATTTCAGTTCAACAGCTGCTCACATAAATTAATTTCCGTTTAGCAAATACAAATATAAGAAAAAAGGTCGAATCCCTTCGACCCAGTTTCTTCAATTAAAACAACAATAACAACTTTTTCAGAACGCTTATAGCAATATCTTTTTATCTATTCGGAAATCTCTGAATCTTAACTTGTTCGCTTCAGAACTTCCGTTTTAATCATCTTTCGTTATTATAACATTGCCAATGCGGAGTTTGTTCAAAAGTTGTTATGTTTTTTTACATAAGTTCCATGTAAATTTCAAGAGCCTCGGATGCTTCGGAGCTACTAACGGCCACATCGACAATAGGTTTGCCTATTTCAGGCATAAGAACAAAATTTATGTCGCCGGAGCCGGAATTTTTTTTATCGCATTCCATCAGCCCGACAAGACGGGCACAATCGCTGCATTTCAAAGGTAGCGGTCTATAAAAAGGCTTCAGTATATTCGCCATATACACCTGGAGTTCGTCGGGGCGAGCACCGTAACGAAGCCTGCTGAGGATAAGGGCCACCGCTATTCCATGAGCCACCGCCTCTCCATGTGAGATATTTTTTCCTTCAGAAGAAAGCAGCTCCTCGAAGGCATGTCCGGCTGTATGTCCGAAATTGAGCATTTTGCGCGGGCCCTTTTCATAAGGATCCGTGTCTACAATCCGCTCCTTTACCGCGGCAGCCTCTCCGGCAGCCTCAAGCAAGGCGCCGGCAGCGAATGGATTGTCGGAGACGATCAGCCGGCGATAGAAGTCCCGGCTCGAAATCATTGCGCTTTTCACGATTTCGGCATATCCCGAAAGAAGCTCACGCTCCGGAAGCGTGGTGAAGAAATCGCCACAGACAACGGTATGAAGCGGCATGGCAAAACTGCCGATCTGGTTTTTAAGCCCTGCGAAATCTATTCCCGTCTTTCCTCCAATGGCTGCGTCGGCAGCGGCAAGAAGCGTAGTCGGCACGTTCACGTAGCGTATACCTCGCTTGAATGTGGCTGCAGCAAAGCCCCCGAGATCAGTAATCACCCCTCCCCCGAAATTTACCAGCAACGACCGGCGAGTAAGTCTTTTTTCCGACATGAAGCTCCAGATCTCCGATAACGTCGCGAGCCCTTTGCTCCCTTCTCCGGCTTCAACGGCGATCATATCGGAAACATGACTATCAACAAAGCCGGAAATAAGGGGAAGCACCTTCCCGGCGACATTTTTATCGGTTATCAAAATCACCCGGTCGCATTCCGCACGGTCTGCTATTCCTGCAAGTGTGGCTGAGGGATCGACGGTTCTTATTATCCGGCTCATTTTAAGATGGGCTCTTAGATTCGTGATGCAGTTCCTTTTCAAGATAATCGGCAAACTCCTCCATCGAATTGAATATCATATCCGCTCCCTCTTTCTCGAATTCCTCGCGGGGAATCGGCCCGGTGGTGACTGCAATGGTGAATATGCCGGCTGCCTTGCCGGAGCGAACACCCAACGGCGCGTTTTCTATCACTATAGCCTCCTCCGGGGCAACGCCGGCACGTGCCAAACCCTTCAGATAGGGTTCGGGCGAGGGCTTGCCATGCTCCACATCCAGAGCCGTGATGCGATCCGATTTGCTGAAGCCGCCGGGATAATCACGGTCAAGGCTGTCAAGGAGCGACGACTGGGCCGAACCCGTGACAAGAACCCGGCGTAGTCCTGCCTGTTCCAAAGCCTTCAGCATCCGGTCTGCTCCGGGCATTGGCTCGATCTTACCTCCGACACTCTTGAAATATTCCGTTTTCTTAGAATATAATTCGCGTGCCTTATCCGGCGGACATCCGTGACCGAACGCTCGGCGGAAAAGATGGTCGATTGTGGCTGCACCGGTCATTCCCTCGTAAAGATAAAACTCATCCTGCGTGCAATCCACGCCGAGGCCCGTCATCATCTGATGCCAGGCCCGCGTGTGATATTTCATCGAATCGTATAAGACTCCGTCCATATCTATAAGGGCGGCTTTCTTTCCGTTCAATATTTCTTTTTTCTCCATTGATCTATATTTTGGTACCTCTCTCCCTCTCTTTTTTCTCTATCAGTAAAGACACCATCTCATAAAATCGGGTCTAATATTGGATATTGGTATTTATAGTCGTGTCTGACTCTGCCGCCTTGTGGATGAATTCACGGATATAATATTTCATCTCCCTCACGACATTCATCTTCTTGGATTCCATGACGGAAGATGTGATCTCCGTTCCTTTTTTCACTTTATATTTCGCGCCGCCGAACCGAATCTCGGGATGACTGAAATGGCCTACAATATTCACTCCGAACGGGAAAGGTACGGGCGATTTGTCAATCCCGATATGATAATAGAGATCGCCGTCGAAATTATTCAGACCTCCCATGCTGAGCCTATAACGGTCGAATTCAAATTTAAAGGGATAAAGTTCAAGCAGGTTGTCATGAACCGAGGCATGGACATTCATATTGGCGATATGAAGATCGTCGGACGTGCGTATAAGCATCATCTTGGTGATATGGCGTATGAATTCATCCTGATGAACCTTCAGTCCGCGTCCCTCCACGAAAATATCAGCATTAACCGAGGGGAAATTAAGATACATGTTGGGGAAAAGGAGCAACGAGAGATCGCAATCGGCAGAGATATTTCCTTGCAGGTTCTTCATCTGTGGCATCATCAGAAGCAACGTGTGGAAATTTTTGAAAAAATTCACAAGATTTATATCCTTTACCCCCAGATCTACCTTGGCTCCCAGACGTTGAATATCGGATGTTGAATAGGCAATATCCCCTTCCGCATGGCCGAAGTCGGCATATATTTTCAAATCTTCTACTTTCGCATCGCCATCTGCGATTTTGACGCCTGTCGAAAGATTATAGAAATGGAGGTTCATATATTCCGTGCGCTTAGCCGTGGCGCGGATATCGGCACGTATGTTGCGGGGAATGAGCATGGCGATAGTATCGGAAGGAGAAACTTCTGCCGGCATAGGTTTTAAACGTGTGGCTGCAATGCCTTTCGTAAGCTCCACTCCTTTCTCATAGGCACCGGCAAGCTGATTGATCTGAACAGTGTCGAGCGCTACGTCAAGACGAATCACAAGAGGTGCGGGCGTGCGTGAATTGAGGAACTGCCGGAGATTTCCCAGCGAACCGCTCATACTCATGGCCGAGGATCGGCTGCGCAGTTCAAGATTGCGGAGCACAACCGAATCGAATGATGCTGCAAGCCGGAGATTGCGGAAAGTGTTGGAAACAGGGAAAGAGCGTGTCAGGATCTTACCGTTGCCAACATTAAGATCGAGCGATGTGCGCCAACGTGACATGAGCTTACGAAGATCTGCCGGCAGCGAAACGGTAAGATATTCAGACGTGTGGCCCACACGATCCATGCTTAGACGGTCGGCTGTCCAGGAGGCGGGAGCTTTATAATCAGAGGTCTTTATATCCTTTAGGCCTGAAAGCGCCCGGAAAGTGGCTGAGATATCGTTTATGGAGAGACGCCCGTCGGGAAGGGAGCAATCTACGGCATCCCCCTTAAGACTGAGTGATAGAGCCGAGGGCATCATATTGTTACGGCGTGTCACCATCTTACCGTCAATCTGCACATTCCTTACATCTGCCTCTATTGTATCGCCCGGAATTTCAATTGAGAAATTGCCGGATGTAATTTTAAGATCGAGAGGAAGCTGAGACCCGAGATCTGCAAGAGGCTTGGCACCCTCACTGCTTACTCGACTCTCAAGAGCCAAATTACTGGTGCGGACCTTCATTTTTCCCTGATCGACCGTGAGATTGTCTATTTTGCCGGTCAGATCAAAAAGGCCGCCGGAGAGGAGTTCATCGGTCAGTTCGGCCACACCCCCTCCAAAATGCAGCTGTAGACGGTCGCCGCTTAAACCGGGAATGTCACCTTTCCCGCGCATGCTGAAATCGCTCAGGCCAACATCGCCGTGAAGGGATATAGAGGCTAAATCTCCTTTTGAAACATCGGAAACCCTGAAACGCAGAAGAGCGTCTGTGTCGAGTGTGCCTTTCGGGTTGTAAGGGCGAAGAAGGGCAATTAAGCGACCTGCTTTATAAAGATCAGCATCTCCGGTGAGTTTCACGGAGACCTCCGGATCGGCAAGCAGATCTGTGACTCGCCCGGCAACCGTAAGGTCAATCCCCTCTCCGTTAAGCTCCAGTTCAGAAAGATCAAAGTGCGATTTCTTCGGATCGGCTCCATCGAAGAGGAGGCGTCCCTCAGTTGAGCCATGATGCACCGTATAAGCTTCCCCATCCGTGAAGCGGTATCCTACTTCTCCGGGCGGGACATTGAAATCGACTTCGGCCGAAGGGAGAGTATTGGAACTGAAGGAATAGGGAGAGGTGAGTCGGGCAGTGGCATTGATCGATATATCGGCATCTATATTCTCGAGATTGGGAGCGAACTCCGGAGGAAGATAGCTCAGTATCCGGCTGATGCTACAGTTGTCGAGACGATATGAGAAATCATTTATTTTCACATCCTTTCCCATCTCCATTGCCATGCTGACATTGCCTTTTATCTCGCCCAGATTGACATGATAGTCGCTCGTTCGAATACGGAACGGTTCGAATCCAAGATCCACGCGCCCGGCAAGATTTACCGGAAAACCTTTAAGGATAAGCAGATTGTCTACTTCAGAATCTACTTTTCCCGCAAGCTGAAGATTATAACTGTCGTTATTATCGGCATGACGTTCAAGAAGCAGATTCTCCAGATCGACGGCTGTATTGGATGAGGATGGAAGACTGAAGAAGCGCAGACGCCGGGGACTGACGATGCTCACACGATTGGCTGTGAAATATGGTATGCTCGACTTGGTCGTATCGGGAGTCCAGATAAGATAGTTGGCCAGACTGTCGCCGGCTGCCACCAGATTGAGGTCGAGCTCCTCCACTTCGACATCTCGAAGGAAAATCTCCCCTTTAAGAAGACGCAACAGATTAATGCCGCCACGCAGACGACCCGTAGAAGCGAGATAATCGCAATCGGAAGGCAGACTGTCGCGTTGAGATGCGGGAAGATTTCGTAATACACGACTCACAACCCTGACGGAATCTATGTCTATGCAGAAATGTGGGAACGACGACCATAGGGTAAACTTCACGTTATGGGCCGTGACATCGGCTTCCAGCTCACGGCTGGCCGTTTCATTAACCATACGCGTAAGCCTTTCGGGAGTTAGCCAGAGCGTCGCTGCCCCCATAACTATTATCACCAGAAATATGATAGCCCCTATTACTATAGCAGTTATCTTTCCCGCTTTAACCAATTTGCGTCTATGCGGGGGCTCCTGCTTGCCGGAAGCAGGGTCTTTCGTGATTTCGTTTTGTGTAGACATAATTAGTCGTGGATTTGCAACTATAACAAATCCACGACTATTAATGTTTTAAGACCCCGACTCATAAAATATGTCGGAAATTCCGTAAGTTATTTTTTCCTTGCCCGCGTTGTCTTTTTAGGTGCCGCATCCTGTTTCTCCATGAGCTCACGGACGGCTTCGGATGTCAGTTCTGAAGGATCAGTGCCTTTCGGTATTTTATAGTTCACAGCTTTACGTGCCCCTTCTTTCATATAGGCGACGTAAGGGCCGTAACGGCCGTTAAGCACACTGACACCGGGCATATCGTCGAATGTCTTTATCACTTTATTGGCTTCTGCATCGCGCTTGGCCACAATAAGCTCAATTGCCTCCGGAAGAGTTATGGCTTGCGGAGTCTTGTCTTTGGGAATCGAGACAAAGAGCTTGCCGAATTTCACGTATGGTCCGAACCGTCCGGAAGATGCTATGACAGGCTCTCCTTCGAACTCACCGATTGTCCGCGGAAGTTCAAAGAGTTTCAAAGCTTCTTCAAGAGTAATATCCTGAATGCTCTGTCCCTCCATCAGGCTGGCGAAAAGCGGCTTTTCTTCATCGGCTGCATCTCCTATCTGAACAACCGGACCAAATCGCCCGATCTTTACCGATACAGGGCGTCCGGAAGCCGGATCGGTGCCAAGCTGACGCTCTCCAACTTTATGCTCCATGCGCATCTTCTCCACATTCTCTATCGCGGGATGGAAATTGCCGTAGAAGCCTGATATCTCATCCTGCCAGCCGGCTTTTCCTTCGGCTATCTCATCAAATTTACTCTCCACCCGGGCAGTAAAATTATAATCGAGAATCTCAGGGAAATAATCGGTAAGGAATTCATTTACGACCATACCTACATCGGTCGGAACAAGCTTTCCTCTCTCGCTGCCGGTGGTCTCCGTGCGCGTTTCCTCCTCAAGACCGCCATCCTTGAGCGTGAAAACCTTATAGTCGCGGGGCACCCCCTCTTTCTCTCCATGACGGATATATTCGCGCGACTGGATTGTGGAAATGGTCGGCGCGTAGGTGGAAGGACGCCCTATGCCAAGATCTTCCATTTTCTTTACAAGGGTCATCTCCGTATAGCGTGCCGGAGGGAAGGTAAAGCGTTCGGTGCCGGTGAGCTCTTCTGCAGCTAATGGCGTCCCTTTATCCATAGCGGGCAAGAGACCCTCCTGTGCGGCTACAAAAGCATTCCCTTCTTCATTATCGCTGTTTTCCGGTTGATAAGCTTTCATGAAACCTTCGAATCTCACCACCTCCCCTTCTGCACGGAATTGCTCTTCAGAGAGTGAGATGGAGATCTCGACAGTGGTCTTTTCAAGCAACGCATCCGACATCTGGGAAGCGAGCGTGCGTTTGCGGATCAAATCGTAAAGTCGCTGCTCCCGGGCATCGTTGCTGACCACCTTCTCATCAATATATGTGGGACGAATCGCCTCATGGGCCTCCTGCGCTCCCTTCGACTGGGTGTGATAATGGCGCGTCTTGCTGTAGTCGGAACCATATTCCTCGGTTATCGCCCTCGCAATATCTTTCAATGCGAGCTCGGAGAGATTAGTGGAGTCGGTACGCATATACGTGATGCGTCCATCCTCATAGAGTTTCTGGGCTACACGCATCGTAGTATTGACCGAAAAACCGAGCCGCTTGCCGGCCTCCTGCTGCAAGGTGGAGGTTGTGAAAGGTGGAGCCGGACTCCGTTTTATAGGCTTGACGGCAATGTCGGCAACATTGAAGATCGAGGCGGCACACTTCTCAAGGAATGCCTTTACCTCATCTTCTGTCTCTATGCGCCGCTTAAGCTCGGCCTTGAATGTTTCTCCGGAGGGCAGGGCAAAAAGTGCCGTAACGCGATAATAGGGCGTGGAAACAAATGCCTCGATCTCTTTTTCGCGTTCGCAGATGAGACGCACAGCCACGCTCTGAACACGTCCGGCCGAGAGGGCCGGCTTGATCTTTTTCCACAATACGGGAGAAAGCTCAAAGCCTACTATGCGGTCGAGCACACGACGTGCCTGCTGGGCATCGACACGTGCCAGATCTATATCTCGCGGATTGGCTATGGCATTCAGAATGGCCGGTTTCGTTATCTCATGGAATACGATGCGTTTCGTACGGTCGGGCTTCAGACCGAGCACCTCATAAAGATGCCAGGCTATGGCTTCCCCCTCGCGGTCTTCATCGGAAGCCAACCAAACCATATCAGCTTGCGAGGCAGCACTCTTCAGTTGCTTCACAAGCTCCTTCTTCTCTGCGGGAATCTCATACTCAGGTTTGAAACCATCATCTATCTCCACGCTCATTCCTCGCTTCTTAAGATCGCGGATATGACCGTAGCTCGACATTACCTTGTAGTCTTTCCCTAAGAACTTCTCTATCGTCTTGGCTTTCGCCGGAGACTCGACTATCACGAGATTCTTCATCTTATAATATTTTTCGTCTCTTCCGGTTTTTTATTGTTTGCCTTATTTCCAAGAGGCCACAACTCTTATTTATAAGGGTTTTCCTTTCGCGCACGAAGAGTGTTGAGCATCAGCGAACAGATGGTCATCGGTCCAACTCCACCCGGAACGGGCGTAATGAAAGAGCATTTCTCAGCCACATTCTCATAATCGACATCGCCACGCAGACGCCAACCGGATTTCCGGCTTGCATCGGCGACACGGGTGGTGCCCACGTCAATCACGACAGCACCAGGCTTAACCATATCCGCAGTGACAAACCCAGGCTGACCCATTGCTGCAACTATTATATCAGCGCGGCGGCAGATTTCGGGTATGTCAGGGGTAGCCGAATGACACACGGTCACCGTACAGTTGCCGGGATTGCTCTTACGCATCAAAAGCTGAGCCATCGGTTTGCCGACAATATTGCTACGCCCTAAAACCACAGCATGTTTCCCTTTTGTCTCAACTCCATAACGGCGAAGAAGCTCCATGATGCCGGCAGGAGTGGCCGAAAGGAAACAGGGAAGACCGATCGACATGCGTCCTACATTCACCGGATGAAAACCATCCACATCTTTCGATGCATCGATCGCACGGATCACGTTCTGCTCATCGATATGGCGCGGCAACGGAAGCTGCACTATAAAGCCATCAACATCCTCGTTTTCATTAAGACGTTTGATTTCTTCAATTAGTTCATTTTCCGTCACATCTTCTTCAAATCTTATCAGTGTGCTCTTGAAACCGCACGCCTCACAGGCCTTGACCTTATTAGCGACGTATGTTTCCGAACCTCCGTCATGGCCTACAAGAATAGCTGCCAGATGGGGAGCCCGCTCACCGCGCGAGGTCATCTCCTTTACCTCGGCAGCAATCTCTTCCTTAATCTTGGCTGCCGTAGCTTTTCCGTCTATGATAGTCATAATTTTCTCGGATATATAGATTTCCCGAAGCAAAAAGCACCCCTATTCGCTAATAAGCGATGCCTCCTGCCCGGTATATGCAGATAATTTTTTGCAAAAATACAAAATTTTCTTATCCCTCCCAATTTTCTTAATGCTCCCTCCGTTTTTTATGCTCTTTCTGTTTTCCCGCCGGATATATGCGTTTCCCATCTATTCCATTCACGCTTATCGGCTTTATTCTACTCACCCTTATCGGTTTTATTCCATTCACGCTTATCGGCTAATTTTTTCCGCCACAGAATCTCTCACCGAGCGCATTCATCTCAAGACACTGTGCCCGCGTGGGCTTGTCCCGTTTCGTATCCTCAAGATATTTCAAAGGAGATACCAAAAGCAACCTCCCTTCACAACACAACTCAAAATTATGGCGGTCAGGCTTCTCTCTGTCACCTAAAGGATAATGATGAATCAGGATGATCCTTCCCCCCTCTTCTTCAACTGCCGCGCGGATTGCCTTCTCCTTCTGCGAAATGAAAGCGGAGACAATCACACCTCCATTAGCCGCATAGTAACGGCATTCTTCAAGCTTTCGCTCATAATCCGACTCTGTATCAGATCTATGAATAATCAACGAATAACAAAACGGATTACGCATCAGGAACGCATTGCCATAAATCTGAACTTTACTGCCCGCAAAATCGACATTCCTCCTTTTAGTGAAAAACTCGGGGTGCTCCCGTCTAACCAAGAGGCGATACGGGTTTTGTCTGATATATTTGAACACCGTATCCAGGTCTCGGGTAGGAAATATGATACGGTCGTTGAAACCATCCTCAAAGACATCGATATCCTTTCTCCCTTTTTGACGGCGCCATTCATTAGCCACTCCCGCCTTTAAACCGCCGATATAAATTCCCAAAGGCTTGGGTAGTCGAGCCTTGACATGAAGCAGAAGATGAATATGATCAGGCATGATACAATATTGATAAATCTTTATCTCCGGAGCCCGTTCCTCCATAATTCGCATAGCCTGCAAAATAATAAAGCCCAAATCCTTTTTAGTGGTTTTCACTCCCTCCACGGAGAGTTCTTCACAAGTGAGCACACTAAAATCCTCGCAAGCTCGGACTTTATTAATAGTGATATGATAAATTGAGGAGGCCCTATAATCATGCCCTCTTTTCCGCCAATGGCCATGCCGCTTAAACTCCTCCTTAAATACTTTTCCACGCTTCTCCTCTCGCCCCGGCTGCGGTTGCCGGCTCTGCGCGCTTCCCGGCTGTTTCTGCGCGCCTCGAGGAGTGTTTCCCTGTTCATTCATAGCAATAGGAATTTTAACGACAGCCAAATTTAATAAAATTTCATTCTTACTCCCGCTTTCCCGCATTAAAAAAGAATAATTTTCAGGCCCTTGTTTTTTCAAACTTCCGACTATTTCTTCAAGCTCTCGCTCTCACACCATTCCAAATGCATCGCTCCATGCCCTCCATGACACCCAAGCCGGCTTCTGAAATAAGACAAAAGGCAAACCGGCAAAGAAAAAAAAGAAAGGAGGAAAGGAGAAGGAAGGAGAAAGGAGAAGGGAGAAGA
Source organism: uncultured Sangeribacter sp. (assembly GCA_964581685.1). Classification (GTDB taxonomy): domain Bacteria; phylum Bacteroidota; class Bacteroidia; order Bacteroidales; family Muribaculaceae; genus Lepagella. Next base: position 29,295 of record CAZOPN010000027.1, read on the forward strand.
GAGAAAGGAGAAAGGAGGAAAAAGAGAGAAAAGGAAGGATGCGGGGGGGGCATTTGTTTTGATTTATAGGTCAAAATTTAAGACTCAACATTGATAGACTTCCTACCAAAAGGGGCATTTTAGACCCACTTTAGACAGGAAGTCTTCAATTTTATTACGACTAATCAATTGGTGTGCTTAAGTTCTTCAATTCAACCGACTCTCCCTATATTCACCCATTGATGTATATTGCCATCACCATACCCGAGCACAATCCGGAAAGGATTGGGTTTTGATGAACTGTTTACTTTTGCTCCACAATGTTGACATTCCCAAAGATATGTGCCGCCACTTGAAGACGTGCTGGCAGCTTGTGCCTCGGGTATTTTAACGTGGACAGGATCTTCCTCTATTTTATTTCCTTTGAAATCATAAACGGTATGATAGATGTTTACATAGTCTGTTGCGACTTCGTAAGAACTTAAGGTCACTTTCTTCCCCTCTCTGTCTATTACATAACTGGAAGCCCATAATTCCTCCTTGCTGTTATCCACATTCAAAACTGTTTTTGTTTTCTCAGTTGGATTATCAATATTTCTTTTGATAATGGACTGATATAAATAATGACCCTTGCCATCAGAGCGCTCCTGTTTAATGACATA
>CAZOPN010000028.1:0-28413 GCA_964581685.1 uncultured Sangeribacter sp.
TTTTCCTTTACGCCGAGTTTCTTCCCGATACTGCTGCTTATATGGTAATGGCGAGTTTCTCCTATATATTCTCCTACTTCCTTACCCCGAAGACCTAAGGCAACCAGACAACAATAATTTATCTCTCTTTTGTTGAGTCCGGCATTTTCCAAAATTCGGATAAATTCCGGATAAGCAGCTTTGAAAGACAATCTTGTTGTATCTAAGAAAGATGCTCTGTCTTTGATTAGTTTACGGCGTAATTTATCATAATTTTCAGGTAAATTGCGGTCACTGTTCATCTCAAGCGAAATAATTTCCTTTAGAAAATCTATACGATCTTTGAGAACTTTCTTTACGGTAACGGAAATTTCCTTATTATGATGAAGCAATTTATGCAATTGTCGGCTTTCATCCTCCACCTGAGCTATCCGGAATTGCATGTTTTCTATAGCAAGAGAATGGCGGTCACGTTCCAGTTCTGCATTCTTTTTTTCAAGTATAAGCTGATCTCTCTCTATTTTCAGATTATTTTGTTCCAATAATAATTTTTTTTGCTCCGTAGCCTTAATGATGAGCTGTGTTTTGCGCAATCTGAGCTGGTAAAAAATAAGACACGATATTATCAATAAAATCAGGCATACGCATAGACCAACCCATATTATCTTATTTTTTTTCTGGATTTCATGTATATTCGCCAATTCCATTTTATGGCGACTTTGGGCAAACAGAAGATCATTGCGAAATACATCAAGGTGTCTGAAAAATAGGCTATCCATGAATTCTTTATAGGTGGACAAAGCTTCCGTGCAATTACCGGATGAATCGAGAACTGAAGATTTGATTGCAATATATTTCATTGTATTTTTTAAGTCGGAATCATCGCTTATCGACTCGAAAAACTGTTTTCCTTTATCGTTTTCTCCAATTTTACAATAGCAGTCGGCTAATACCAATTTAAAGGAATCGCTGATTTCCTCTGTGGGATTGTATTCCTCAAGAGCCTTACGCATTTCCTCATCATTACTGAAGGTGTTGAGATAGCTAAACTTATAGGGTAATACTCTGTTTTCAAATTCTCTATGATTTGTAATAAATGCTTCGATAATGGGGTAAATGCTATCTGCCCTTTCCTTATTTTCACTCATCATACATCCCGAAAAGGCTTTTAGCAGACTTCTCACTTCATTTGAATAATCGTTTAGTTTGTCGTAAAGATCACAAGCAATCAGATTATTATTGATGAATTCATCATACTTATAAGTGTCAAGAAAAATTTCACCTTGTGCTACCAATAGGTTAGCAATTGCCCTTGTGTCCTTAGCGGTATTTCTATATTCGTCGGCTTTCAGAAAGCAATTCATAGCATTATCTCTATCATTTCTATTAAGATAGATGCACCCTTGATAATATAGTGTTTTGAGCTTTTCATCAGGAGATCCTTTTTTAAAATAATAGTCAATGGCGGGTTGAAGCACTTCGAACGTTGTCGTGTCAATATAATTTTTATCAAGAGCCATCGAATTGAGCAGTGCGTAGCGAGCCTTCTCTTCCTGGCCACTAAGAGTGGAACTATCAATATTATTGAGAATCAATAATGCTGAATGGGGATTTTCGTTCATCAAAGAGTCTGCCTTACTCATTTGGTACCATGCGTCAGAATGTTTCCGGCAACCCGTAGGAATCGTGAGAAGCAGTATAATAATAGAAATTATTATTGCTCCGGTGGTATGAGTTGAATTCATAAAATAGCACCTTTAGAGAATGAAATGGTATATTATTGCTCAAGTCAATGATAAGGCAAAGATAGTTTTTTTAGGTTAGTCTACAAATTAATTCCCCTAATTGGACAATAAAATTAGTTACGCTCCAAAAGTTTCGTTTCAACTTTCGGAGCGTAGCTAATTCTCTTAGATTAATTATAAAATCAGCTATCTACCGACAACTGATTTTTAAGGCTAATCAAAGGTAGGAGAGGTTGTATTTTGCAAATTCGAGGTCGGATTTTGCGCGGTTAAGAAGCGATTTGTCAAGTTTTACAGCCTGTCGGAGATTACTGATCACCATGTTTTCATTGTTGGTGCGGGCTCCTAAGATAGCTGTGAGGTAATATGTAGTGGCATCCGGATTCTTGATAGAAGCCAGAGTGGATTTTGCCGCCGAATATTCCTGTGAGAGAATCTGTGCAAGAGCTGCATTGTTGGTTTTGGCATCGCCGAAAGAACGCATTGCTGAAGCGAGATCTCCTTGTGTGAGATAATAAACGCCTAAAGCATCGGCATTCTCCGGAACACCGGCTGCTGCTCCGATCTGCTCGTTTGCCTTGGCATATTCATGATTAAGCATAGAGATAAGACCAAGGTTCATATCAACCTCTTTAGAAGCGGGGTTGAGCGAGTGAGCACGTTTGAAATTAGCTTCCGCTGCCTTGTAATCGCCGGCTACATATTGTGTCATACCGAGATTGTTGAGCGCACGGTAATCATTGGGATGAAGTTGAGCCGCACGGTTATATACTTCCATCTTCTTGGTATTATCGTCCGTGAGAGTGGCTATATAGAGGATTTCATCTTCCGTGAGGGCTTTTGGATCTGAATTAAAGAGATCAATGAGTTCCTGATCGCTCTTTCCGATAACGTTGATGGAAGCCATCACGCGGGAATAACGCAATTGCGGCAGTATCTGGTCGGCGAGCTCATTGAAAACTGATGAAAGATTGCGGATCTCCTGCTCACGCTGTTCCGGATCGGGATACATTCTCAATACACTAAGGATAAGATCTTTATCCTGTATATTACTTTTTTCTACAAGCTGTTCGAAGCCGGCCCAGTCTTCAGGCGTGAAAGAGGATGTGAGTTCACCGAATTCGGTGATTTTATCTTTCTTGAGTTGATTTTCTACGAGAGTGGCTGTATTCTGCTCGCGTTTTTCAGCCAATTGTGTGTTGAAAGAAAGTGTTCCTTCGGGCGAAGCATAAGAATTGATTGTGATTCCGGCAATTTCCTGATTAGGGGCCTGATTGGCTTCCATCAGACGTTTGTTGAGGTCGATATAATCGGCTTTGTCAGTCTGGGAGGAGCGTATGTTGGCCTGATTGATGAGGAAATGGATATCAGCGCTATATTTTTCTGTGATAATTTTCTGAAAATTATCTTTAGCTACGGCCGGCCTAACTGTCTTGGCAGAGGCGAGGGTGGAAGTGGCAACCACACCGTAACCCACTTTTACGCGGGGAAGCGTATAAAGCTTTCCGTTCTGATCCACATTGAAGTTCAGATATAGGTCGCTTTTGGCCATGGCAGCCTGATATGCTACGGTAAAGGGAATAGTAACGGTGCCACCGTTGGTATAGCTAACCACCTGACCGTTGGCACGCACATTTTCACCCTGGAAAATAACGGGCTGTGCTTCCACCATACCGGTTTCATTCCATTGTATCACTGGAGTGGCTGTTACCTTGGCATTCTTGACCATGAATTTTGCCGGAATATTGGCGGTGATTGTTCCCGGCACAGCTTCTCCCACGGTCTCCAGGGGAGTAGGTACTGTGGTAAAGAAGTCGCTCTTGAACTGCCCGAGTTTCTTGGAGCAGCCTGTCAGGCCGATAACGGCAACTCCCAGCGCGAGATAAATGATTTTTTTAGTCATGACTTATTTTGATTTTTATGATTTTGCTATAATGAAACAAAATTATTAAAAAAAAATGTATGTAGCTAAAAAATAAGTAAGTTTTCAAAATTATGTAAGTGTTTAAAATTAAAAAACAGATAAAGGAAAGTTATTTTAGAGATAATTTAAGCCCCGGCTCATAAAAAATATAGCCTTAAATATTTTGGCTGACTATCTTGAATAGTTGTATGAAGGCTTGGCCCTCGAAAACTATATAACGGCAAATTTTTTGGATATTTGCCGTTATATAGTTATCTTTGTATCAGAAAATGAAGACAATCGATGATTGAGACAAGAACAGCCATAATGACGTACGCAGAAAATCGGGACTCATTCCGGTTTGCCGATCTATTGTCATATCTAAACGGCATTATCAACATATCAAAAGTAACTCTTTCATGGTATCTCAGGGAGATGGTGAAAGACAATATCCTATTCAAGCTTGGACGTGGTATCTATACCAGCCGAAGACATCAGGGAAAGTGCTTTACTCCCGGATTAAGAGACAAGGCCGTAAAATTGGGAAGACTCATTGCTCGAGCATTTCCGTTTATAAAATTCAGTATCTTTGACGGTCAGGTGCTTGCTGACTTACAGCATCATATTTCTTCAAATAGCCTTATATACATTGAGGTTGAGCGCGAGGCGATGGAGTCAGTCTTCCATTGGCTAAAAAGTGAAGGGTATAAGGTCTATCTTAATCCAAATAAGGATTTTGTTTACGACAACATTGATATTTCAAAAGAAGCTGTAATCGTAAAGCCTCTCATATCAGAGTCTCCGCTCACCGAGATACGCGGAATATATACTCCAAGAATAGAAAAAATTCTTGTAGACATTTTGTGTGATGATGATATGGACTATCTGCATGGGTCGGAATGGCATTATATCCTCGATCATGTCATGAACACATATTCAGTGAACCGTTCAACGCTTCTGCGCTATGCTTCCCGGCGCAATGCCAAGGATAAAATCGGGAAAGCCCTTGAAAACCTGAATTCTTATGATTAAGGAACATTGCTTTACGAAAGACTGGTTTCAGTCCATGTCGGGTAAATACAGATACAATGACCTCGGTATAATCGAGAAGGTGGTAAGGGCATATTCACTGCTTGACATGCTTGCTCGTTCAGGATGTCCTTATATCTTCAAGGGTGGAACTTGTGTAGGCCTGATTCTCGGAGACGGCACAAAGCGACTGTCAATAGACATTGATATAGTTTGTCCTCCGGGCACAAATGTTGAGGAATATCTCGATAAGATCGCGGACTTCGGTTTTACAAGGACTGAGCTTACAGAGCGCAGACAAGCAGGTAAGGATATATCCAAGACTCACTCTAAGTTCTTTTACCGGATAGCCTACAATGACAGATCTAATCAGGAGTCATATATTTTGCTTGATGTCTTATATGAGGATACGCATTACAATCAGGTGAATGAAGTCGAAGTGAAAAATCAGTTCATAGAACTTGATGGTCCACCTTCTATCGTAAAAGTACCGTCTATTGGAGATATACTTGGCGATAAACTTACCGCATTTGCTCCCAATACTTCAGGTATTCCTTATTACAAAAACGGGAATCCTCATTCAACCGAGATTATGAAGCAGGCATACGATATTGGCCGTTTATTTGATGCAGTTGATAATCTTGAGATAACAATTAAATCATTTCACCGTATAGCACTTGTGGAACTCGGTTATCGAAATCTTGGCTGTGATGTCTCAATAATATATGATGATATTCGCCAGACAGCTCTGCTGATTGCCACAAGAGGATTACATGGTATTGGAGATTTTGCACTCCTGCAAGATGGGATAAAACGACTCGGATCTTTCATCTATGAGAGCAGATATTTCATTGAAGATGCAATAGTGGACTCTGCAAAAGCTGCCTATATAGTAACCTGTATAGAAAAGGGTGTTTCTAATATTTCCAAATATGATCCCCATTCAGTCACAAAAGAAATGACTATTGGTAAGACTTTCCCGGGTAAGTTGAATAAACTCAAAAAGATTTGTCCGGAAGCTTTCTATTATTGGTATCTCATAGATAATCTAATGTAAACATGATATACCATCGACTATACAACGGCAAATTTTTTGGATATTTGCCGTTGTATAGTTATAACAGGGATAAGAATAATCTCCCATTCATGGGAGATTATTCTTATTAGGGAGTAGTATTCTGTTGCAGGAACGGGGCGGAGGCAGGGCGTGGAGTTTTTTTTCATTATCCCGCTTGCTTCTGCGTCTTTTTCCGGTTTCGGAAGAATATCATGAAGAGTATGGCTACGGCAAGACTATAAAGGGAGAAGATAAGCCAGGGAGTCTCCCAGTTGCCGGAGAAATAGCGGAACGTTCCGGAAAATTGCCAATGACAATAACGGTTCACGATCATTCCTGCCCCAAGTATTCCTATTGTTGCTCCTATTCCGTTCGACATCAGCATCAGAACTCCCTGTCCGGTGCCTTTCAATCCCTCCGGACTGCGTGAATCAACATAAAGGGCAGCCGCAATATTGAAGAAATCGAACGCTATGCCGTAGACGCACATCGAGACCACAAGCATCCATAATCCATCTCCCGTATTTCCGAATGCGAAAAGCATATAGCGGAGTGACCAGGCCATGAGCGCGGTCGCGATTGTCGCTTTGATACCGAATCGTCGCATGAAGATGCCGGTGAGCAAAATGCAGAACGCTTCTGAAATCTGTGAGAGTGAGAACAGCATTGTGCCGTTATTGGCTCCCCAGGTGGTGGCATATTCAGGTTCACCTTTGAAATGAGTGATGAATGGCACTGCAAAGCCGTTTGTGATCTGCAGGCAGACCCCTGTCAGCACCGCGAAAAGCAATAAGATACGTAAGTCTTTTTCTCGGAATAATGGAAGAATAGCTTTAAATATGAGTTTTTTCTGACCTCCGGCGGACCGCACCTCAGGCAGGCACAGGGTGTATATTGCTGTGAGCAATCCCCATAATCCGGCCATAAAGAGCATCATGGGGGTGTATTGAAAACGCTGTGAAGAATAAGGATTGGTATCAGAAAGTGTGAAAGCGAGTCCATGTTCACCGATATATGCACTGTTTACAAACCACATTGCAGCTATAAATCCGATTGTTCCCCATATCCGTATTTTAGGAAAACGCGAAAGGGTGTCGGCGCCGGCATCCTTAAGAATGGAGAAAGTGGTTGTATTTGCCAGAGCGATGGTCGGAAGGTAGAAAAGGGTGAAAAGAGCATACAGTGTGAAAAAAATTCCAAAAGATGGATCAGGTATAAGCGTGACGTATAGCCAGGCCAGCATCATGAAAAAAGAAGCTGAAAAGTGGCACAATCCCAGAAGTCTTACCGGAGATATATGGCGGTCGGCAATCATCCCCATCAGTGCCGGCATGATAATCGAGCCTATCCCTATCATGGAATAAAACCAGGCTATGCGTGAACCGAAACCGGCTGCCCCAAGATATTGGCCCAGACATCCCAGATAAGAACCCCACACTGCAAACTGCAGGAAATATAAAAGTGAAAGCCGCCCCGTCAGAGAGCGGCTTTTAATATCTATCCGGTTCATTAGAATTTTATTTCAACACCGCCCATGATTGTTATACCGGGCATCGGACACCCATATAATATCTCATAATGACGGTTGAAGATATTATCAAGTTTTATAAAAGGTGTGATTTTACATGAAGCTTGGAAATCATAGCCCGCACGCAGATTGAGCAGCGAATAGCTCTGTGTCTTGGTGTCGGGTGTGCCTCCCGTATAAAGACTCCAGATTGTGTTTGATTCCAAAGTCAGGGAAAGGTTGCCGGGAGTATAATTGACTTCGGCATTAAGTTTATTTTTGGGAGCTCCAAGCAATGTATGGTTATCGGTGTGGAGATAGCTGTAATTGGCGCTCACTGTCCAGTCGTGGTTGATGAGGTAAGCGGCATCTATTTCAAAACCTTTATTGATGAACGAACCGGTATTCATATTTTTCATTCGGCCATCAACCCTCATGGCTTGAATCATGTTCTTCCCGTCGATGAAGAAGAAGGAGATTCCCATATCCAGATGGCCTCCTAACATTACCTGACGGAATTCCACATCATAATTCCACATGTATTCCGGTTTCAAATCGGGGTTTGCCGACATATAAAGATATAGTTCGCGAAGATTAGGGGCACGAAAACCTTTGCTAAAGGAGAATTTTAAAGAACCTCCGGAATAGGGTTTCAGGATTAATCCGGCCTGCGGCACCCATTCATTACCATACTGAGAGCTATGCTGCAGACGCACACCGGCATTAAGCGTAAGTATATCCGTGAATAACGCTTGCTGCATCATCAGATATCCGGCCACTTCGTTCACACTTCTTTTGAATTCGGAAGAATGATGTGCGTCTTCCTTATCTACATTCCAGTTGTGTCCACCCCAATGTGTGAAATCAAGGCCAAAAGAGAGATCATTGTTCTTCCATGGATTAACGGTCTGATAAAGGGTAAGACCCATATTAAAGTCGGAAGAGTTGAAGATATAATCTGTGGGAGCTTCATCGGGAGCATGGCCGTCATCGACTTTGTTACGTCCCCAGTTAATATATGCCTGAATACCTCCGGAGGTGATGCCGTAGCGATCTTTTGCATAGATCGAGGCAGTTCCTCGCTGCACGTATGTCCACATATCGAGCAGTGGAGCATGAGTAGTGCCCGGATTTTGTGCACTTGTCTGGGTCATATCTACATTTGTGCCCACCTCCCAATTGCTGTCCGGGTTATATTGAAATTGTAGAAACTCGTTAGCTTCCCAGAAAGCACTTCTTTCACGATTGCCATTGGAGCGGTCGAGCGAGGCGGCGGCTGTTCCTCCGAACTTACCTTTGCGGAATCCGGTAGATAGATCGAATTTCTGAGTGGTGAAAGATCCGAACATTGCTCTTGCCCTGCCGGTGAATCCATCCTTATATTGACGTCGGGTGATGATATTTACCGAGCCTCCCATGGCATTAGAACCATATAAGATTGATGACGGACCTTTTACCACTTCCACTCTCTCCACACCGTTGGCAACGTATGTGTCGGGAAGGGCATGGCCGAATACTCCGGCCCAGTGCGGTTGCCCGTCTATCATGAATAAGACTTTATTTCCCTGGCCTACTCCCCGGATATTTACTGTACCCGCCGATCCGCCGGAGACACCATAACCTATAAAGCCACGCTCCGTGACGAATAATCCCGGAACTTTATTAACCAATACAGGCAGCAGGGACGTCTCGGCTGATTTTTCTATTATGGAGGAGGTGACGATATCAGTATTAAGAGGCAACAGCGTGACCTGTGTTTTTGTCGGTGCTTCTGTCACAAAATCCGGTAATGTGATCGTATCGGCAGCAGATACGGGGGTGGCGGTAGCTGCAACCGCAGTCAGAAGAAGAGTAGTGGTGAGCATGGTTAGATATGTGTTTTTTTTTTAGAATTATTCCAAATAATGGCGCAAAGATAGTAAAAACTTTATAATGATTCTAAATAAGACTAAATTTTTTTAATATTTTATCGTTATAAGTTTAGAAAATTAAAAATCAAGCAATGGTTGTCGATTTTTAATTTTCACTATTTACTTATAATCGGTTGCAAAGCGATTTTTTAGATTACGGCAATTTTATTGGATAAGATGAATTCTGAAAGAGAATTTTTTAACGCGATAGCTGATAATTGGGACAGTATGGAGGTTCGTTCCATACCGTCACGCGTAAGATATATTCTTTCCCGTTGTGGAATAGAGTCCGGTTCTCGGGTTCTTGATTTAGGCACCGGCACGGGGGTATTGATTCCTTATATTAAAGAAAGGATCGGAAGCCACGGCACAATCACTGCCGTTGATTTCTCGCCACGTATGCTTGAGAAAGCCCGTGAGAAATTTGAAGGAAAAGTTGATAATCTGGAATTTATTTGTTCCGATTTTGAAAATGAAACGATTGCCGGCCGTTTTGACCACATTATGATGTATTGTGTTTACCCCCATCTTCATCAGCCATTCAAGACGTTACGGCGACTGATTTCCGAAAATCTCGTTCCGGGCGGAAAGTTGTCGATAGCTTTTCCTTCAGATGAGAAATTCATCAATTCAATTCATAGTGAAAAAAAGTCGGATGCGGATCTTCTCCCTCCGGCTCCGGAGCTTGCTGAACGTCTCTTGCAAGCCGGCTTTATCGCTGAATTGACCGATGCTACTCCCGACTCTTACATTATCTCGCTCCACGCCCCGTTATGAAAGAGAGGGTGTATGCTGTTGTATATATGATTAGATTTAACGCACTGTATTTACAGTTATCTCATAAAGTGGAATATTGACGGATGGAGGTTATGATGCGGTAAAGGCCGTAGATACTGTCGGTAGGGATGTAGATAGGAGGATAAGCCGGATTGTAGCTTGACGCCTCGATAAGAGAATCATCATAGCGTTTTGCGCCTTTGTGGTCCGTTTCATCTGATTCCACAGGGTTTATCACCTTTACCAACACTCCGTTTTCCGTATCGATTACCATGGGATGCCCCCAGGGAATAAAGGCTCTTTCGTTTATACGCTTTATGAAAAGCAGGTTGCCGTCGAAAAATTCCGGTTCCATGCTATTGCCGGACACCCGGATGCCGAAATCAACTCCGGGAACGGGCGACACCACCTTCTCGCAATCACGTAATTCCACGCCCTGACTCCACATCTGCAGATTCCCTGCGTATGCGTCGACCGGCAAGAGAGGAACAACATAGCCATTCCGAAGATCGGGCATATTATCTTCTTCTTCTACAAGCATTTCTCCGTCGCCATATAGCAACCAGTCACGATTAAGATCCGGGAAGAGTTGCATCACCGTTTTCATCCTTTCAGGCGGAATAGAACGGCGCATGGCTCCTATATATGTCGGTGAAACTCCTAAATGTCGTGCAAATTCACTTTGCGACATACGTTTCACTTTCAATAGCTCCAATAGCCTTGACTTTACGCTTCCTCCTTCGGAAGACCCTTGTATCTGTGAATCCGACATAATTATTTATTTAATTTATAATCTTTTAAGCCACTAACTTAATCCGTCTGACTACGTGTATGCTAACTGAATACTAATTATTTTTATAAGCTTTGCTATAAATTTATTGCGCAAGTTAATAAAAATATTAAACTTGCGCAATAAATTACGGTATTAAAAGATATATTCAGCTATTTTTTCAATAGTAATTTCTGAATGGTTATTGGCCCGATCTCAAAAATGGGGTCTTAGTCTGTGTTTTGACCGGAACGTTGTGAGGCGATAATATTGGTGAGACGTATGAAGTCTTCAACCGACAGACGTTCAGGGCGCAAGGAAAAGATGGGGTCGGATGCAAGCTCCGGTGAGACGCCGGTCGGAAGCATGCCGCTTAGAGAGTTGCGGAGAGTCTTGCGACGTTGTCCGAATGAAGTCTTGACAACAGTCTTGAAAAGTTTCTCATCGCACCCGAGTTCTCGCCGGCTATTGCGTGTCAGACGGATCACGCCACTATGGACTTTTGGGGGTGGTGCAAAGACCGAGGGCGGGACTGTAAAGAGATATTTGCAGTCATACCAAGCCTGAAGGAGCACGGAGAGGATTCCGTAGACTTTCGAACCCGGCGGGGAGCACAGGCGCTCGGCCACCTCTTTTTGAAGCATTCCTGTAACTACAGGAATATTCTCCTTATAGTCCAGAACCTTAAAGAATATTTGCGAGGAGATGTTGTAGGGATAGTTCCCGGTCAGGGCGAAAGGTGTATTATAAATCTGCGACAGATCCATTTTAAGGAAATCGCCCTCTACAACGTGTAGCTGCGGATAGTTGTGTTCGAGAAATTCCACGCTTTCATGATCGAGCTCGACAGCTGTCAGTTCTCGCCCCGTTTCCATGAGATAACGTGAGAGAATCCCCATTCCCGGTCCGACTTCCAGAATGGGAAGCTTATCTGCATCGGGCTGGCCTTCGGGTAGAGTGATCCCTGAGACGGTGGAGGCAATCCGGGCAGCCGTAGCTTCATCGCGCAGAAAATGCTGACCGAGGTTTTTCTTGGCTCTTACTTTATCCATCAGCCTCTTTTATTTTTTGAGTTTGGCTTTTATAGCTTTGGGCACTGCTTCTTCGCGTACTGAAACGTTGAGAGTCTTCTCGAGGAAATAGGGCACGGAAACATAGAAGAACCCATCATAGATCTGGTTTGTATCCCATGAATTCTTCACTTTGTAATACTTATTACCTTCCTGATCGGTAGCTGTTCCGATGATTACCATGCCATGGTCGTCGGTGGTCTCGAAGTTATCGAACGTCTGCTGACGTGATTCCTGAGTGACGTTTCTTTCCTTAACGGGCCCTTTGATATCGAAGCGTGATTTCTCCCGGTCTTTATCGGAGAGTTTCACCCATCTTGAGAGTTCGGTATCGGTCATGTCTTTTTCCGTTTTTTCAGCCGGCAGCACGGCATACCCTTTCGTCCATTTGAAGCCTCCTTCGGAAACGTCGGCAGCCCATCCTACAGTATAGCCCTTATCGAGAGCATTGTCTACGATAGCCTGCATGTCTTCCATCGGGACATTAATGCATTCCAGCCATTGCCAGTTGTCGGGAATCTCTATGGCGAAGCTCTCGTAGAAAGGGTGATGTGTATAGCTGGTGTATGTCTCGAATTTCTCAGGTTCTATTCCCATTTCTTTTGCAAAAGAGAGAGGGGTATAGGTTTTGCCGTTATAGGTGAAAGTTTCGGGAACCTTGCCGAGATAGGCATCGAGAATACCGATGAATCCCGGAAGCCAGGCCGTGGTGAGTTTGTTATTCTTTGTTCCGCGTTCGAGCACGGCATCGAGATATGCTGTCATGGCATCGGCCATTTCATAATGGCTGTGTTTGGCTTCCCCGTAATTGAGGCCGTTATATGCCTCTTCCGGCATTGCTCCGTAAAGGGAGGTAAGCGTATAGACGTCGCCGAACGAGCCACCTTGTGCGAAATTGATCTTGCCGTTGAGACGCATATATTTTTTTGCCTTGTCAATGTATGCATTTCTTACAAGAAACATCTCCGAGAGATCAAGTTCGGGCCCTCCTTTGCGGAGCACGTCTTCTTCCAGAGTGGAAAGTCCGGAGAATGCCCAGCATGTTCCTGATTTGTTCTGATCTTTTACAGGAGTGGTTTTCAGAACTTTTACGTCGGTGAATTTAAAGCCTGTAGAATCCGGATTCTCAATTTCAGGTTCGTCTGCCGGAGCCATGAAATATGTGGCATTGGCAAAAGGAGCGCATAATAAAAACGCGCCGGCCAAAAGTGAAAAATTTTTAAGCTTCATTTTTATATTTTAATTAAAGTTATTCTCTAAGAGCTATCCCGGGTTATCTCGAGTTATCCCGAGTTTTTCCGAGTTATCTCGGGTTATCCCGAGTTTTTCCGAGTTATCTCGGGTTATCTCGAGTTATCCCGTGCTATCCCGTGCTATCCCGTGCTATCCCGTGCTATCCCGAGCTATCCCGAGTTATCTCGGGTTATCCCGGGCTATCCCGGGCTATCTCGAGTCTATATTAACTATTCCGTTGCAATTGGGATAGTCGCTGCAACCCCAAAATTCACGGCCTTGAAATTGTCCCTTCTTTTGCATGCGCCTGAACATAGGTTTGCCGCATTTAGGACAAGCGGGACTCCGGCTTCCGGCATTCATCTGCCTTTTTGCCTCAATACGCTCTGTGGTCATATTTTCGGTAAAACCACCTTTTGCCCTGAATAGACTCAAACGATTTGACAACAGATTCTGTAACATTCTGTTCACGCGCAGGCATATTACCAGTAAGGCATTGGCAGCCACATCTTTCGATGGACTTTCTATCCAGGGATCAAATCTTTTTTTTTGATTCTTTATGTGGATGGCCGCATCGTGGTGAAGGCTATTGGAATATTGCGGTGGATCCAGTTGCAACTTCCATACAGCCTCGCGGTCTGTATTCCCCATTTCCCACACATCAAAATCATGAATAAGAAGGAAATTGAAGAAATCACCCTGCAATTCGTCAATGCTGGCGCGTGCAACGTCAAGCAGTCGCATCTCAGTTTCTATTGAGGTGGAATGACGCGAGGAGCCTTCCGCAATGTTGGCAACACCGCAGCGGGAAGCCATTACCATTTGGTCATATAGGCGACGACCGGGATCTATCATATAATCCACAAATCTATTGCAGAAACTTTGCGTTCCCAATTGGAGGATATTGGCAAGAATCCACGAGTCAAGCCAAAAGTATGACTGCGAAAAAATTATGTCTACTCCCATAATCACACCGGTTTTACTTCTTCCGAGAACAGTTTCGACCGACCCGAGCCGGTCGGAACCTCTACAGGATTTTTCAAATTTAGTTAATATTTTTGAGAGTTTTACTCTAATCCCGGTATTTTATGAAACAGCCGTGACGTGAGCTGAGAACCTATCTTCTTCCTTAACTTACAAAAGTCGTTTTATCAGTCTTCAAAAATTAGTGTAAAAAATTCGTATATTTACCGTCACATACGTGCTTGCGTAGACAAAGACCATTAAATAAGTGAGGTTGTGTAGGGTTGGAGAAAATTCGGGAATAGTGGGAAAAATTCGGGGTGGTATCAATAAATAGGGATAGTTAGTTGTTATTTAGTAAGAGGGGTGTTGTAAACCTCCGGAAAGTCAATTCAAGGGCTGTCATCCGGCGATATGACAAATGATATTACTTCGGGCGACTGGGAAATGACTAATGATAAAAACTTTAAATTTTAACTAAAGATAGAAATTATTATGGACAAATTAAGTTATGCATGGGGTTTGGCGATGGGACGCCAGCTTCAGGCAATGGGTGTGAAAGAAATCAATTCAGAAAGTTTTAAGGATGGTGTGAAAGTGGCTTTCGACGGTGGCGAACCGGAAATCTCAGTTGAGGAAGCTCAGAAAATCATCAATGAATATCTTGAGGATCTTCAGAAGAAAGCTGAGGCTGCCGCACGTGCTGCCGGCGAACAGTTCCTGGCTGAAAATAAGAAAAACGAGAAAGTTCAGGAAACGGCTTCCGGTCTCCAGTATGTTGTGGAGAAAGAGGGTGAGGGCGCTCAGCCTACAGCTGAAGATGAAGTTACGGTGCATTATACTGGTAAACTTCTCGACGGCACCGTTTTCGATAGCTCTGTGAATCGTGGTGAGCCGGCTACATTCCCCCTCAACCGTGTTATCCCGGGTTGGACCGAGGGTGTACAGCTTATGAAAGAGGGTGCGAAATATACTTTCTTTATTCCTTCCGATCTTGCATACGGTGCTCAGGGTGTACCCAACGTGATTCCTCCTCATTCAACTCTTATTTTTGAAGTTGAACTTATCAAGGTTGTGAAAAAAGCCTGATTAAGAGTTTTGTAGGTTAAAAAGAAGAAAAATGAAGAAATCAAGAATTTTATTGTTTTCGGCTTTGGCACTTGCCTCGGCGGCAATGGTTTCGTGTTCCGGTAAAGGTAAGGATTCCGCCGCCGACAGCGATAGTGTGAATGCAACCGAACAGGTTGCGGAAGATTCCGTAGCCGACACTGCTAAAGATAATGTTTCTGAAGAAACAACAGATACGCTTAAGACAGTTGCTGCTGAAGAAAAAGTTGCAGATAAGAAAGATGCGTCTAAAGCCGACGATGGTTTCACTCAGACAGCTTCCGGCTTGAAATACAAGGTGATCAAGAAAGGAACCGGCAAGACTCCGACAGCTACCGATCTGGTAACTGTTCATTATACCGGTAAACTTCTCGACGGAACTGTTTTTGACTCTTCCGTATCGCGTGGCGAGCCTGCTACTTTCCCTCTTAATCGCGTGATTCCGGGTTGGACCGAAGGCCTCCAGTTGATGAAGGAGGGAGGAAAAACCATCTTCCTCATTCCTTCGAATCTGGCTTATGGTCCGCAGGGAGCAGGCCCTATTCCCCCGAATTCCGACCTCATATTTGAGGTGGAGCTGATCAAGGTGGGCCAATAAATTATTGAATTTGTATTTAGTATGAAAAAAAGATTTGATATCAGGACAATCGCCGTGGCTGTTGCCGCGACGATTGTCGTTTTTTCCGGCCTTGTATCGTGCAAGGGACGGACAATGAAGAATATGGAACCCACCGGCGATACGGTGGAAGTGATTATCGACCGTGCGGCTGACGATGCCGATTTCCCGGTGATGCCCAACGATTCTATCTGATAGATATTGGCGCAATGAAAAAATGGTTGTTGCTTCTGATGCCGATTCTGGCTGCTTGTGATTGGACGCCACCACAAGGTACGGCTCTTTCCGACATATCGAATGCCGATTCTTCAGATTCGCTTGTGTATTACTTAGGTGAAACACGGGCGGCCGAATACTGGCGTCTTGCTAATGAAGACACATTGATGAGAAGTGAGGAGAGTCGCCGACTCTATCTCAAGGGACTTCACGATGGTTTGAAAGCGGTTAAGGAAAATAAGCCTGTCTATAACGACGGTTTGCGCGACGGCATCAATCTGGCTCTTTCGCTTTATAAATTCAATACTGAGTATGCCGTGGAGCTTGATAAGAAAATTCTTTATGCAGCTATTGCATACGGATTGCGTAATGATACCGTTTTTGACGAGATCTACGCGCAGCGGCATTATTATTCATTCATGGAAAGGGCGGAAAAGCAGCGCCGTGACAGGGAATTGCTGGAAGCGCAGAAAGCGCTCCCTAAAGTGGCCAAACGCCTCGGGATGCAGCCACTTGGCGATAATCTTTATTACAAGGTGGATGCCCGTGGAGATCTTGAGCACCCGCGGAAAGGAGATATGGTCTATGTCTCGATCGATTATAAACGTGAGAACGGCGAGGATCTCGGTCTCCCCTCTCCCGAACAGCTGGAAGTGGGAAATCCGGCTATGCCTGAAGTCATGACCAGAGCTTTCCTTTCACTATCGAAAGGAGAGACCGCTACTTTCGCCACTACTGCGGCAGCCCTTTTCGATAACCGGTCATCGTTGATCGGCTTAAAGGGTAATGAGGTTGTTATTATTAAAATAACTCTTCAGAATATAATAGGAAAATCAGTAAAGGTCCCGGCTGATTCACTCATACATCCAATGTTAGTGATACCTGACACGGCCCGACGGAAAGCTTTGCCTGCGCACCCTCTACGAGGGGATAGTTCTCATCAACGTGGCCGACGGGGAAATTGAAAGCTGTCGGAATTGAGATTTGATGCCGCTTCAGGAAGTCTGAAATCATGTTTTCGGGAGACTTATGGTTTTTATCAGGCTGCCACTCTGTGAACTGGCCGATAATCAGACCGTTGATTATCTCAAATGCTCCCTGATGATATAACTTGTAGAGCATTCGTTCGATTTTATAGATCGGTTCGGCGATATCCTCAATGAAGAGGATTGTCCCCGGACCGTTTTCTTTTTGTCGGGCAGCTGTGGCCATAATGTCGAAAGGGGTAGCTGCAAGGCCATCGAGTACAGCCATGTTTCCACCCAAAAGAATTCCGGAGCATTCGCCGGGTATATTATGAGTATCGACTGTGGCTGTTAGGCAGATCGGGAATTTTCCCCGCAATATATCGAACAGGGTTGTTGAGCAATTGTTGTCATTACCCTCCAGGGCAAGATGTTTTGCCATAGGGCTATGGACGGATGCTACCCCGCGCGACACGAGTAGTGCATGGAGAGCGGAAATATCGGAGAAACCGATAAGCCATTTGGGATGATTGAAATGCAATGACTCAGACAGGTTTTCCAGAAGATGCACACATCCGTATCCTCCGCGGGCGCATAAAATAGCTTTTATATCAGGATTGTTCCATGCTTCCACGAGATCGTTGAGCCTATTCTCGGCTGATGAGGCGTACGTACCGTCGGCCGGTCCCTTGGCATGAGGAGCCACCACCGGCACAAAACCTTCACGGCGCAATGTCTCCGCTGCGCCGTCGATATATTCCTCCTTGACGGAGGAGGCAGGCGAAACTATTGCAATCTTGTCGCCCTCTTTGAGAAATTCAGGAAAAATCATGATTTAAAAAAGGGATTGGAGGAATTGGAGGAATTGGAATTGTTGGAGGGATTAGGAGGATATGCTCAGTAATCTATTACATGGATGCCGGCAGCTTTCATCTTTTCCGCGATACGGTCGAGTTCCTCTTTTTCAACCTTTATCAGATTCTCTTCAGGTGTGGATCGGTCAAGACTATATAGCATCACTTCGCGTGGCCCTATCTCCTTATAGGCATTGATAAGGGCTTCGATCTCATCGTCAGTAGTATTATCTATTGTTTCACCATTGTGAGTTCCGCGTAAGATCATTGTCTGAATTATGCCGGTATCTTTGAATTGCTTAAGTGCCTCGACTACACGCTTAACGTTAAATTCCGGCGAGGCAGGTCGGTCGATGAGGCGCATGGTCCGCTCTATTGCAGAATCGAGTTTGAGGATATTATTGTCTACCTTTTTCAGCGCCTCGGCTACTTCTTTGTCGAAGATACGCGTGGAATTTGTCAGGACCGACACTTTTGCGTTCGGAAAATATCTGTCGCGGAGAGCGAGCGTATCATCTATGATACGGGGGAAATCGGGATGAAGAGTTGGCTCGCCATTGCCAGAGAAGGTGATGACATCGAGCGGTTCGTTATTCTCTTTCATAGATTTCAGGCGTGCCTCGAGATCGGTTTTGACTTTATCACGCGGGGGCAGCCCGGCCGACCCCGGACCTTGAGAATTAAAGCCGGCTTCGCAATAAAGACAGTCGAAGGAGCATACCTTGCCGTCGGCAGGCATAAGGTTAATTCCTAAGGAAACACCAAGACGCCGACTTTTTATCGGGCCGAAAATTGTGGAGTGAAAGAGTATGGTCTGGTCTTTTGGCATATCAGTTCTGTTTGCCTGTGAGCAGGGCCTGAAGGTCGTGAAGAGCGGTGAGGGCCTGCAGCGGGGTGAGGTTATCTATATTTATTCCTAATAGGCGGTCGCGTATCTGCGAGAGCAGAGGGTCGTCAAGCTGAAAGAATGAGAGCTGATAGCCTGAGCGGCTTTCGCCAAGTTTCGACATGTCGCCTTTGGAGGCGGAGGGTGTGCCGTCAGACTCTTTCTCCACTCCTTTTGAGGAAGCTTCCAGATGAGCGAGAACGCTATCGGCACGTTTCACGATGGATGGAGGCATACCGGCGAGTTTAGCCACATGGATACCGAAACTGTGGGCCGATCCTCCCCTTTCGAGTTTACGCATGAATATCACTTTCCCGTTGATCTCGCGCACCGACACATTATAGTTTACCACCCGTCTGAAACTTTTCTCCATTTCGTTGAGTTCATGATAATGTGTTGCGAAAAGGGTCATCGGGCGGCAATGTCCGTTTTCGTGGATATGTTCCACAATAGCCCAGGCTATGGAGATACCGTCGTATGTGGATGTTCCTCGGCCCAGCTCATCGAAAAGGATTAGCGAGCGTTTGCTCATGTTGTTGAGGATGGCCGCCGCTTCGTTCATTTCCACCATAAATGTCGATTCGCCCGAAGAGATGTTGTCGCTGGCTCCGACACGGGTGAAGATCTTATCGACGATACCTATCTTTGCCGATTCGGCCGGGACGAAACTGCCGGTTTGAGCCAGAAGGGTGATGAGTGCGGTCTGACGAAGCAGTGCCGACTTACCGCTCATGTTCGGACCGGTTATCATCATTATCTGGGTATGGTCGGGGTCAAGCTCTATGCTGTTGGAAATGTAGGGCTCTCCGGGGGGGAGGCGGCGTTCGATCACGGGGTGTCGCCCGTCCCGTATGCTTATCCCGATGCCATCGGTAACTTCAGGACGTGTGTAGCCATATTCTTCGGCTGCTTTGGCAAACGAAAGATAGCAATCGGTCATGGAAGCTGCTGTGGCGTTGCTTTGCAAGGCCTTGATGAAAGTCAGGGCGCCGTCGAGGAGTTGCTCGTAGATGCGTCGTTCGATGATATCGATGCGCTCTTCCGCTCCCATTATCTTCTGCTCATATTCCTTGAGTTCGGGGGTGATATAGCGTTCGGCACTGACTAAGGTCTGCTTGCGTATCCAATTGTCGGGAACTTTATCGCGGTGAGTGTTGCGCACTTCTATATAGTATCCGAAAACGTTATTGAAAGCTATTTTCAGGGAGGGAATGCCTGTTGCTTCTATTTCACGTTGCTGGATTGCGGCGAGCGCTCCGCGGCTGTCGGCATGCAGTGCGCGAAGCTCGTCGAGCTCTTTGTCCACGCCCTCTGCGATGGAGGGGCTCTTGCCGAATATGGCCGGGGCATCTCCCCGGATCACCTTCGTGATGGTTGCGGAAAGCTGTGAAGTATCTTCCATTGATGCCGCAAGTTCGGAAAGACGCTCGGAGTCGGTTTCGGAGAGTGCACGACGCAGATTGTCGCAAGCGCGCAGAGAGTCGCGCAACTGTATGAAATCGCGTGGCGAGATCCGACGCCCAGCAAGCTTGGATATGAGTCGTTCGAGATCGCCGACGGTATTTAATGCTTCGGCAGCACGTTCGCGGCATAACGGATCGCGGAAGAAATATTCTGCCGAATCCTGACGCCGTCTGATGGCTTCTACATCAAGCAGCGGGAACGTCAGCCAGTTGCGAAGCCTACGGGCTCCCATCGGGGTGATGGTCTTGTCGATGACGGAAAGCAGCGATAGTCCTCCTTCTGAAAGAGGTTGGAGAATCTCAAGGTTACGGATTGTGAACCTGTCGAGACGTACGTAGCGGTCGCCGTCAATACGGGAGAGAGTCGTGATATGTCCGATATTGGTATGCTGCGTGATATCGAGATAATGCAGCAGACTTCCGGCAGCTATTACGGCTTCCGGCATATTGTCTACGCCGAAGCCTTTGAGACCTGCCGTGCCAAACTGACGGGTGAGACGTTCGGTGGCTGCATCTTCGGTATAAATCCAGTCATCAAGTTCGAAAATACTGCAGCGGTAGCTAATATTGTCTTCGCAGAACTGGCGTGTGCCATGCATACGCAGCAACTCTTTGGGAGCTATGCCGTTGAGAAGTTTATCTATATAGTCTTTATCGCCTTGGGCACAGAGGAATTCTCCGGTAGTGATATCAAGGAATGCCACACCGACGGCTGTCTTGTTGATATGGATTCCGGCCAGATAATTATTCTCACGGGCCGGCAGGGTGCTGTCGTTGAGGTTTACCCCTGGCGTAACAAGCTCCGTAATCCCCCTTTTCACGAGTTTTTTAGTGAGCTTTGGATCTTCGAGTTGTTCGCAGATTGCCACACGTTTCCCGGCTCTTACCAGTTTGGGCAGATATGAATCGAGAGCATGATGTGGAAATCCGGCTAATTCGACGTATGCCGCCTTGCCGTTGGCACGCCTTGTGAGGGTGATTCCTAAAATCTCGCTTGCCGCTATGGCATCGTCTGAGAAGGTTTCGTAAAAGTCGCCGACGCGGAAAAGGAGTATGGCGTCGGGATGCTTTTTCTTCATCTTGGCGTATTGGGTCATCAGTGGCGTTTCCGCTATTTTATTTGCCATAGTAAATTAGTGAGGGAAAATGCGCAACATCCATATCGACATGCCGACGTATATCAAGAGGCCGACCACATCATTGGTGATCTGTATAAACGGGCCTGTGGCAAGTGCCGGATTTACTTTGAGTTTTTCGAGAGTGAGTGGCACCAGTGTTCCGAAAACAGTGGCGAATATAACCACGCAGAAGAGGGAGACAGAGACCGCCATAACAAGGGCATAGTCACCCGGCTCCGTAAAGGATATATAGGTGAAGACCACTCCGGAGATCACTATGGCATTAAGCAGGGCTATCCGCATTCCGCGCCATATCTGATGCCAGAAATCGGAAAGGTCAAGACGCCCGTTGGCCAGACCCTGCACCACGATGGCCGATGCCTGGACACCGACGTTTCCTCCTGTTCCTCCGATAAGCGGAATGAAGAATGCCAGAGCTGTCACGGCCGCTATCTGTGCCTCAAATCCGCCCAGAATCAAAGAATTCACAATTCCGCCGATAATACCGATCAGAAGCCACGGCAAGCGAGCCTTAGTCTGCGACCAGACGGAGTCGTCGGCATCGATATCTGAGGAGATACCGGAAGCAAGCTGATAGTCGCGTTCGCTCTGCTCTCTCACCTGATCCATCACGTCATCAACCGTAATCTGCCCGACAAGGCGCCCTATGCTGTCGATTACGGGCATCGCTACAACATCATATTTTTCGAAGTCGATGGCCACTTCCTCTATCGGTGTGTCGGTCTTTACCGAGATTGGATCGGTCTCCATCACATGTTTGATTTTGGAGACGGCCGGGTGGGTGATCATCTTCTTAAGGGGAAGCACACCTTGCAGCCGATCTTCATCATCCACCACATAGACGTAATATATATCGTCGAGATCTTCGGCCTGATGGCGCATCTCTTTAAGACACTCGGGCATGGAAAGATTCTCGTTTACTTTGATAAACTCGGTGCCCATCAGACCTCCCGCCGTATCTTCGTCATACTGCAGAAGATCAACGATATCGCCGGCCTGCTCGACGTCGTTGATATTCTGGATCACCTCTTCGCGGTCTTCCTCATCGAGCTCCTGGATAAGGTCTACAGCATCGTCTGTGTCGAGAAGGTCGATGTAATGACCGATCTGCTCCGGATCGAGACCTTCGAGAATCTTACGCCGGTCTTCTTCATCGAGCTCCATGAGCACGTCGGCTTTCTTCTCTTTGTCGTCGATCTCATTGAAAACCCATTCAGCCTGTTTCAGGTTGAGGCTTTGGAAGAGTTCCGCTATATCGGCGGGATGAAGCTGGGTTAGTTCTGCCCTGATCTTCCCTTCATTTCCCTCGTCTATGAGGGCTTCAATTCTTTCTATATCCTGATCGGTAAAATCTTTCATGTTGTTTTGGCGGAGGGAGTGTCAGTGTGATTAATAACGGAATGAAGAGCCTCCCAGAAATTCTCGCAGAAGAGAGGTGGTGGGAATCTGGTCGGCGGGAATTTCTCTGAAGTAGCTCAGGAAGCGCAACAGCCTGTAGGCCTCGGAATATTCACGTAGTGAATGCGGAACATCACGCAGCAGCGGTTCGGCATAATTTTTCATCACTCCGAGTTCGAAAATAAGCGATGAATTGAACGTGGCATCGGCATTCTCACTGAATGGGAAAATCCATTTCTCCTCTCCCCTTCTTACGCTGGGCCAACGACGGATTGTCTCGATGGCCGGTGTGTTGCGGTATTTATGATCGCGTACGATACGGCGAAGCAGACGTGTGTCGGAAGTCGAGATCCAGTTGTGGTCATCAAGTCGCATAGTGGTGAGAGCCGAGACGTAGACCTTAAAAATATTAGATGGATCGATGGCTGCTGTCAGTTCCGGGTTGAGCCCGTGTATGCCTTCCATAATCAGCACGTCATTTTTATCGAGTTTGAGGGGGCGCTCGGCATCGATGCGTCGGCCAA
Source organism: uncultured Sangeribacter sp. (assembly GCA_964581685.1). GTDB lineage: Bacteria > Bacteroidota > Bacteroidia > Bacteroidales > Muribaculaceae > Lepagella. The sequence goes on from CAZOPN010000028.1 coordinate 23,111, forward strand.
GTTCAAAAGAATAAGTCGGCAGGTTGATCTCTTCTCCGGCGAGAAGTCGGGTGAGGTCGGAATTCAGCCTTTCAAGATCAAGGGCATGTATACTTTCGAAATCGTAGTCACCGCTTTCATCGCGTGGCGAATTCTCACGATCTACGAAATAATCGTCGAGTGAGATCATTTTGGGCACGATGAGATTCGTCATCAGCTGTATTGCCAATCGCTTGCAGGTAGTGGTCTTTCCTGAAGAAGAGGGCCCGGCAAGGAGCACCACTCCGGCCCCACCTTCTTTGCGTCGTTCAGCTATTTCGTCGCTGATGCGGCCGAGCAGTTTGTCGTGCATGGCTTCGGCTACATTGATAAGGTCTGCTGTCTCGCGTTTCTCCACGGCCTTGTTGAGTTCTCCCACATTTGAGACGCGGATCACGCGGTTGAACTTAAGATGCTCGATAAAGGCTTTATACATCTTTTCCTGACCAAGCGGATTTTCTGCAGTGGTGGGATCGGACGTTGATGGGCCCATGAGCAGGAAACCGCTTTTGTAAGGCACTATGTCGAATATGGAAACGTGCCTTGTAGTGGGTGCCAATGGAATGTAATAGCTGTCGGAGAGATTGTCGAGCTGATAATATGTGCTGTAAAGGCTATTGACCGTAGAGAGCAATTCCACTTTGTCGAAAAGACCCTGTTGGCTGAATATGTCGATCACCTCCGTGCGTGGTTTTTCCTTGCGTCGGAAGGGGAGATTGTTTTTTACCAGACGTGTCATTTCATCGCGAAGACCGACCACTGTTTCCGGTTCTATGGGGAGGGCTTTCCCGTTGCTATCCAGTAGCCGGCAGTAATATCCGCGGCAGATGGAAAGCTCGATGCGCAGTCGGGCAGCGGGGAGCAAATTAGTTACCGCGCGGTAGAGCATCATGCAGAGTGAACGTATGTAGACATCTCTTCCCTCGCGAGAGCGAACGTCAAGAAATTGAATCTGTTTCGGGGAATAGACGGGAAAATCGAGATTTTCCGTCTTGTTGTTCACAAGAGCGCATATCGGGTGCATAGCGGGGGTTACGCCGGCTAACGCGGCGATTTCCATAAGTGTAGTTCCTCCTTCGACTTCGAGATTTTCTCCTGTATTGCAGCAATATATCTTAACGGTCTTATTCATAGTCACGTTAAAAACTTAGATGTTTCCGATAAAAATCTGTCAGCAGATTCCTATGTTTTTTTAGTGTAAACCACTCAACCTACAAATATAATAAAAAAATCTCGTCTCCCCGTGCCCTTAAGAGTTTAATCGTCGTAAGTGCACGTTAAAATGGATTTTGAGACTCCCACGCGCGAATCGGGAGTCTCTTTTTCTTAATTCGATGGTGCTTTTTTAGCTTTCCATAGAAAAGGCATTCGAGCACGCTTCTCTTAAAAAGAGGTCCAATTCGCTCCATTTTAAGTCTGGTTGTTTAAGCCTTTCCCTTAAGCCTGAATAGTAAAGTATTTTTTTTACTCCAGTCAATTCTTTATAAGGTCTTTAGGTTTATCAGTTTTATTTGTTAGAGCTGAGAGGGTATAGAAAATGCTCCGAAAAGCAGCACATGTGTAGTGCTTTTCGGAGCAAAATATAATGTTTTGACAGGTGTCTATTTCTCGCGCATGAATATTGAGATAGGAGTTCCATGGAAATCCCAATGCTCGCGGATCTTGTTTTCAAGGAATCGCCGATAAGGCTCTTTCACCCATTGAGGCAGATTGCAGAAGAAGACAAACGTTGGAATAACGGCATCTTTCAGCATCGTCACGTATTTGATTTTTACGAATTTGCCTTTATTGCTGGGTGGAGGCGTGATGGCAATCTGCTCAAGCATGTAGGTGTTGAGCTGGGATGTCGGAATGATGCGGCGCCGATTTTCATATACGCTGATGGCCGTCTCCAATACCTTGAAAATCCTCTGCTTGGTCAGTGCGGAGGTAAAGATGATCGGAAAGTCGGTGAAGGGCGCAAATTTGGAACGAATAGCCTGCTCATAATTCCTCTGCGCTTCGAGCGACTTATCTTCTACCAAATCCCATTTGTTTACGCAGACTACGAGTCCTTTACGGTTTTTCTGTATAAGGCCGAAGATATTTGCGTCCTGACCCTCGATTCCGCGGGTGGCATCGATCATAAGGATGCAGACGTCGGAAGCTTCTATCGAGCGTATCGAACGTATGACGGAATAATATTCAATGTCCTCGTTTACTTTCTGTTTCTTGCGGATGCCGGCTGTATCAACAAGGTAAAAATCAAAACCGAATTTGTTGTAGCGATGATAGATGGAGTCGCGAGTGGTGCCGGCGATATCGGTAACGATATGTCGTTCCTCACCTATGAAGGCATTGATCAGCGATGATTTACCGGCATTCGGTCGGCCGACGATTGCAAATTTAGCTATATTGTCATCCGTTTCATCATCGGTTTCTTTCTCAGGCATATCCTTTACGATTTCATCGAGAAGTTCGCCTGTGCCTGAACCATTGGCTGACGAAACACCGATTGGATCGCCAAGGCCGAATTTATAAAATTCCGAGATATTATACCGGGCATCTCCACGGTCTTCCTTATTGGCCACGACTATCACGGGCTTTTTGGAGCGTCGCAGAATTGCCGCCACCTTGTCGTCAAGGTCTGTGACTCCTGTTGAGGCATCTACAACGAATAGAATCACATCAGCCTCTTCGATGGCTATCTCCACCTGTTTGTTGATCTCTTCTTCAAATACGTCGTCGGAATTAACAACCCATCCGCCGGTATCGACGATGGAGAATTCTTGTCCGCACCAGTCGACCTTACCATACTGGCGGTCGCGTGTGGTGCCCGCCGTGTCGTCGACAATGGCACGGCGCGATTGCGTCAAACGGTTGAAGAGCGTCGATTTCCCGACGTTCGGCCGCCCTACTATTGCTATCAGTTTACTCATTTTTCTATAATTTTCAGCTGTGTTACAGCTACTTTAGTTTATTCCATATATCCGAACTGGCGAAGTTTGTTCTCGCGGTTACGCCAGTCTTTCTCAACTTTAACAAACACTTCAAGGAATACTTTCTTACCGAAGAACTTCTCTATGTCCTGACGAGCGGAGATATTGACTTTCTTGATCTTCTCTCCCCCCTTGCCGATTATAATTCCTTTCTGAGAGTCGCGCTCCACGTAGATAACGGCCATGATGTGGATAACATTCTCCTTCTCTTCGAATTTCTCTACTATCACTTCCGTGCTGTAAGGGATTTCCTTATCGTAGTTGAGCAGGAGCTTTTCACGAATTATTTCCGTAACGAAGAAACGAGCCGGTTTGTCGGTAAGTGCATCCTTGCCGAAGAATGGAGGCGAGGGAGGCAGGAGTTCTACAATACGCGCTTTTAGATTCTCAACGTTAAAGTTCTCTGTGGCGCTTGTGGGGAAAATCTCGGCATTCGGGAGCCTCTCTTTCCATCGGTTCACGAGCTCTTCGAGCTGTGCGTTGTCTTTAAGAAGGTCCACTTTATTGATGACCAGAAGCACGGGGACGCTCTCTTTGGCCACACGGTCAAGAAATTCCTTGTTTTTCTCCGGTTCTTCCACGACGTCGGTCACGTAAAGCAGGATATCGGCATCGGTCAAGGCTCCTTCAGAGAATTCGAGCATTGATTCCTGAAGTTTATATTTTGGTTTAAGCACGCCCGGAGTGTCGGAATATACGATCTGGTATTCGGGAGTGTTCACGATGCCCATTATACGATGTCGCGTGGTCTGTGCCTTTGAAGTAATTATCGATATACGCTCGCCGACGAGGTCGTTCATCAGCGTTGATTTGCCAACATTAGGGTTGCCGACGATATTTACGAAGCCGGCTCTGTGGGGGGCTGCCGATGTTTCAGTGGCAGCAGGTGTGTTATTCATGTTTTCGTCCATAATTTCTATCTTTTATATTTTAACCTTTTGGAAGCGTCGATGGTTCATTTTGAAGCAACATAATCAAGAGGGCGTGTCGGAAATCCGGTTCCGACACGCCCTCTCGACAGATTTATTTCTTTGTCTCTATTGTTCAGTTTTTGGGATCGATCGCCCAGATAAGATACATGGCTCCCCAGGTAAATCCTGCTCCGAAAGCAGTCATGACGATTTTATCGCCTTTGTGGAGGCGGTTCTTATATTCGTCAAGACACAACGGAATGGAGGCTGCCGAAGTATTCCCGTAGTGCTGGATATTCACCAGTGTCTTCTCCTCCGGAATCTTTATGCGGCCGCCTACGGCTTCAATGATGCGCAGGTTGGCCTGATGGGGCACAAACCAGTCGATATCCTCAACTGTGAGGCCGTTACGGTTCATTACCGATACGGAGGATGTGAGCATATCGCGGACAGCATTTTTATATACCGTGCGTCCCTCCTGATAAATATAGTGTTCGCGGGCATCGACCGTCTCATGAGAGGCGCTGCGTGCCGAACCCCCTGCTTTCATCAGCAGGTTGGGGAGGCCGGAGCCATCGATATGGAATTCGCCGTCGATAACGCCGATCGGCTCATCGGTTGGTTCGACAAGCACAGCGGCGGCGGCGTCTCCGAAGAGAGGGCATGTGGCCCGGTCTTCATAGTCGGTCATGCTCGACATCTTCTCGGCACAGACCACGATCACTTTCTTGTAGAGACCGGCTTCGATATATGCACGTGCAGCCTGCATCGTAACGATGAAGCCGGCGCATGCAGCCTGAATATCGTAGGCATAGCCATTCTCCAACTTGCATTGGTGGGCAATCACGGAAGCTGTCGATGGGAAGCGGTAGTCGGGATTGGAAGTGGCGCAAATAAGCAGATCCACTTCTTCTGGAGCTGTTGAGGTCTCGGCGAGGAGCTTTTCGACAGCTTTTACTCCCATATAGCTTGAGCCTTTGTCGGGATCTTTCAGGATCCGTCGCTCTTTGATGCCGACGCGGGTGGTAATCCACTCGTCGTTGGTGTCGACCATCTTCGACAGCATTTCGTTGTCCAGAATATCGTCGGGAACGTAAGATGCTATACCACTAATTTTTGCGTTAGGCATAATTTGGCGTTTAGAGTTTCGACTGCTCCCGGGCGATGCCCGGGGTCAGTCACACATATAAGCCGGATTAACGGCTGTTTTAGATAGCTGCTTTCTCAATCACAAGTTTGCCGCGATAATAGCCGCATTCGCCGCAAACCGTGTGGTATACGTGCCATGCGCCGCAGTTCGGGCAGATTGCAAGTGTCGGGATAAGGGCTTTGTCGTGTGTACGACGTTTCGCGGTGCGGGTGTGCGATTGTCTGCGTTTAGGATGTGCCATTTTTC
>CAZOPN010000029.1:0-27165 GCA_964581685.1 uncultured Sangeribacter sp.
GCAGAAATCTGATTTCCGACCGGACCTTGTTCAGTTTTATGATTCGCTGCCTTAGATGCTTATATCAATCCATCTGTTCAAGCCGTATTGCAGCCAGCTTATAGGAATGACCGTTGATAAAGTCGAGAATCTTCATCTTCTCTTCACTATCGGCCACATCACTTTCAATTCTTTTCACTGCATTAAAGGGAGATGTGTTGCATTGATACACGTGCCGGTAGCATTTGGCTATCTCGTCGATGGTATCTTCAGATTTATTTCCTTTTCTCAGTATATAGGCATTTACACCATAATATGTTATGGGGTTATGCGCCATTATGACATACGGAGGAATATTATTGTTTACACGACAACCGCCCTTTACAAGCACCCACTCGCCGATATCACATTTCTCATGAACGATCACTCCTGAAGAGAGAATGCAATAATTACCGATATGGCAAGATCCGGCAATCTTAACGCCGTTGCCAATCACAACATAATCTCCAATTTCAGAATCGTGAGCTATATGACTCTGAGCCATTATAAAGGAGTTATGACCAACTTGTGTTTTACCGCCGGGATATATGCTTCGGTTGATGATCACTTGTTCACGTATGCAATTATTATCGCCGATAATTACCAGACTATCGTCGCCTTTCCATCTGAAATCCTGAGGTGTGGCTGAAATGATACAACCTTCGTATATATGATTGTTTCGGCCGATACGGGCTCCCGATAGAATGCTGACGTGTGGCCTTATCACGCAGTCATCACCGATTTCCACATTACTGTCGATATAGGCAAATGGGCATATTGTGACGTTGTTCCCGATCTTGGCTTCGGGATGGACAAATGCCAGTGGACTGATATTAGACATAAGTTTCTTTTTTTAATTAATCATTAAATACATTATCGGCCACCACCAACAGCTTGATAGAGAGAGATCATTGCCGCGACTTTATTATGCCAGCACTGTAGACTCGCAAGCTGGGCACTCAACAGGCTCGACTGCGCTGTCAGCACTTCCAGATAAGTAGTTTTCTGATCTAAAGTTAATAATTCTTGAGTATACTCAACCGATTTTTCAAGGTTGTCGATCTGGTTGAGGATATATTCGCGCTTCTCGTGATTATTACGATAGTTGGACAGCGCATCGCTGACATCGCTACTTGCACTGAGCACGGTTTTCTCGAATGCGTTCATGGCTTGTTTCTGCTTTGCCTTCGCTACTTCTAAAGTTGCGATGTTCTGTCCGCGGGAAAAGATTGGAGCAGCAAGCTGTCCTGCAAGCTGGATAAACCACTCTCCGGGATTTTTAATAAGGCTTCCGAGAAGATTTGTGAATCCACCTTGAGCTGAAATGGTGAGATTCGGATAGAACGCCGCACGAGCACTATTAGTGGTATAATAGGCTGCAGCAAGACCGCGTTCAGCAGCATGGACATCCGGGCGTACAGCCAGATAATTCATCGGTACACCTTTCGAGATATCTACCGGTAAAGTGAAATCCAGATTGTTTGTAACTTCCCATTCTTGTGGATAAGAGTGAAGTAATACGGAAAGCGTGTTGTTCGTCTCATGAATGGCTTGTTCTATGTCGGGAATTGACGACATTATGCTCCAGTATTGAGCTGCACTCTGGACAACTGCAGCCTCATTTACGTATGCTGCTTCTTTCATAAGCTTCATTGATTCAACCTGATCTTTCCAGATTACGGATGTTCGTTTTGTTAAGTCAAGCTGTTGCTGCAGGAGCACAAGAGCGTAATATGTATTAGCAACTCCACAGATTATCTGAGAGCGTACTGCCTGCTCATAATCCCGCATTTGTTCTACGCTGACTTTCGCACCACGCTTGCGGTTGAGGATCTTGCCGAAAACATCAATTTCCCAGCTTGCACTTAGCGGAAGTGTATACGACCAATCCATGTGGCTTCCCCCGTAACTTGCCGTACCGCCGTTAGGAGAGAATGCTATGGCAGGGAAATAACTGAGTTTGGCGCCCTTGAGCTGAGCTTGTGCAATCTCAACGTTTTTGCGTGCATCATCGAGATCGGTATTTGCTTCAAGAGCCATATTTATATATTTCTGCAGAAGAGGATCCGTAAAGACCTTTTCCCAACTTAAATAGGGGAGGGAAGATGAGTCAGGAGCCGCTTCCATAGCTTTCTTGTAATCGGCCACAATCGAACTTTGCTCAGCGGGAAGTTCATATTTTTTGTATATATGGCAACCGGAAAGCATGATTGCCATTAAGGCCGGTAAGAATATTTTAAATAGCTTATTCATCTAAAGTCTGTTTTGTAAGATAAAGTCTTATTCTTGTGGAATACTGTATTGCTCGATTTCTGATGAAATTCCGGTGTTGTCCTTATCTTTCCATTTCGGAGGAGTGATCTTTTCCTGAATTATCTGGAATGCCACAAACATTGCGGGAACAATAAGAACCTGCAGAATCATACCTATCAACATACCTCCGATAGCTCCCGTTCCCAACGCATTGTAACCGTTGGCTCCGGCACCTGTCGCAAACATCAGAGGAAGCAGACCGATGATCATTGCAAGAGATGTCATAAGGATCGGGCGCAGACGTGCGGTTGCTCCCTGGATTGCAGAGTTGATGATGCTAAGGCCCGTTCTACGACGTTCAATAGCGAACTCAACAATAAGAATGGCATTTTTTGCAAGAAGACCGATCAGCATAATTAGCGCAATCTGGAGATAGATGTTATTATCTATTCCCATCATTCGAGCGAAGATAAATGTACCCATCAGACCGAAAGGAACAGAAAGAATAACGGCCCAAGGAATAATATAGCTCTCATACTGTGCACTAAGAATAAGATATACGAAAAGAAGAACGAGTCCGAATACGTAGGCTGTCTGTCCGCTTCCTTGTTTGGCTTCCTCTCGTGTCAGACCAGAATAGTCATATCCGAAACCACTGGGAAGCACTTGTGCAGCAACTTCTTCGATAGCGGCAATAGCTTGACCGGATGACGCTCCCGGAGCAGGTTGGCCCGTAACAGCGATTGAGGTAAACATATTGAAACGGTTGATGATATCAGGACCATAAACTCGTTTAAGGCTTACAAAGTTATCGATTGGAGCCATCGTTGCGCCGTTTCTAACCTTAATGCGTTTTAATGTTTCCGGTGAAACACGAGCTTCAGGATTTGCCTGCATCATGACGCGGTAAAGTTTACCGAATTTGTTGAAGTTAGATATATACATACCTCCATAATAACCCTGAAGAGCAGTAAGAATCTGATTTTGAGTAAGACCGGCTTGTTTGATTTTTGCTACATCCAGTTCAACCATATACTGCGGGAAATTAGGATTAAATGTGGAGTAAGCCATCTGAATTTCCGGTCTGGCGTTTAGAGCAGCAATAAACTGCTGATAAACCTGGAAGAAGTTGTTGAGATCGCCTCCTGTCTTATCTTGAAGTTTGATTTCGAAACCATTGGTTGCCGAATAACCGGTAATCATAGGGGGCTTGAAAAACATTATTCGTCCATCCTTGATCTGCGAAGTTTTCTGATAAAGCATTCCGAGCACAGCATCGGCACTTTCCGTCTTGGCATCGCGATCGCTCCAAGGCTTAAGTTTAATGATAAACGAGCCGTAGGTATTACCCTGGCCTCCGATAAAGCTATAGCCGGTAATGGCATTTCTGATTGCAATAGCAGGAATTGTTCCGGCAATACTGTCTACTTTATCCATGATGGATTTTGTCTTCTGCAGCGAGGTAGCCGGAGGCATATCCACAACTCCCATGATCGTACCCGTATCCTCCTCAGGCACAAGAGAGGTAGCCGTCGTACTCATTAGCCATACCAATGCACCGATTGAGATAGCTACAAGACCAAAGCCTGTGAGTTTATGCCGGATGAACCATCCATTGGCAGCTTTATAAACTTTTAAAAGCTTGTCAAACCATTTATTAAAGGCAGCAAGGAAATCTCTGGAGAACATTCCGATTACACCAAGAATGGCAACAACGGCAGCAATACAAAGTTTGGGTATATTCTCGGTCTGATACCAGCCGAGCACAAGGAAAACAATCGCTGCCACCAGCAGAGCGAAGGTGATTACCGGTGGGAAACGCAGAGAGAATCGTTTCTTATAAGTTTCTTTTACAACTTCTCCCGCTGTAGCGTATGCTTCTTTCATGCGTTCCTTAAGGGGCTTCTGATCCTCCGGATTGTGAGGCTTAAGGAAAAGAGCACAAAGAGCGGGGGAAAGTGTAAGAGCGTTGATAGCCGACAGACCGATTGCCATCGCCATTGTCAGACCGAATTGACGATAGAATACACCGGATGTTCCTCCCATAAATGAAACCGGGATAAACACAAGCATCATCACAAGCGTGATTGAAATAAGTGCTCCTGCAATCTCATTCATTGCATCAATGGCGGCACGCCGTGCAGAAGTATAACCTTGGTCAAGTTTTGCATGCACCGCCTCTACCACCACTATCGCATCATCGACCACAATAGCGATTGCAAGTACGAGGGCGGAAAGAGTAAGGAGGTTGAGGGTGAACCCGAAGATATAGAGGAGGAAGAAAGTACCCACAAGTGCCACCGGGATGGCGATGATAGGAATGAGGGTTGATCGGAAATCCTGAAGGAAGATAAACACTACGAGGAACACAAGCACAAATGCCTCGATAAGAGTTTTTACAACTTCATGGATCGACTCAAAAAGGAAGTCGTTCACGCTCATAGAGGTTATGATTTTGATACCCTTTGGAGCCTCCTTCTGGAATTTTTCAAGTTCTTTCTCGATAGACTTCACAACCTCCGTTGCATTTGAGCCGGGGGATTGGAACACTATAGCAGAACAACCGATATGTCCGTTTGTTGTAGAGTGGAAGCCGTAAGAAAGACGACCGAGTTCCACATCCGCCACGTCTTTGAGCCGGAGAATCTCTCCATCGGCATTCGCTCTGATAATAATATCTTCGAATTCCTGCTCATTCTGTAGACGTCCCTTATATCGCATTACGTATTGGAAGCTTTGGTTGCCATTCTCACCGAATTGACCGGGGGCAGCTTCAATATTCTGTTCAGCAAGTGCAGCCGATATATCTGTAGGCATCAGACCATACTGTGCCATTACATCCGGCTTCAGCCATATACGCATACTGTAGTCTGCACCCATCACCTGAGCTTCTCCTACACCGGGAACACGCTTTATTACCGGAGCGATATTGATTGCCATATAGTTTTCAATGAATTCTTCTGTATATTTGGAATCATCTGCATATACATTGAAAACCATAAGCATTGACGACTGTCGCTTTTGAGTGATCACACCGACTTGATTAACCTCTGCCGGGAGGAAGCTTGCCGCTTTTGCCACGCGGTTTTGCACATCTACAGCCGCCATATCAGGGTCCATACCCGGCTTGAAGTAAACAGTTATGGAGGCAGAACCGTTGTTGGCCGCCGAAGAATACATGTAGTCCATGTTTTCCGCACCATTGATCTGCTCTTCAAGCGGAGCGATAACGGAGTTAAGTACACTTTGAGCATTCGCTCCCGTGTAGGTTGTCGACACGGAGATTGTCGGGGGCGCAATGTCAGGATATTGCTCGATAGGGAGAGATGCAAGTCCGAGGAGACCGAAAATCACGATAAAAATCGAGATTACGGTCGACAGCACCGGACGGTTTATAAAAGTGGATAAATTCATTTTTCTTTTTTTCAGTTAGATTTGTTGCTCCCTTATAATAGCTTATTTCTTGGGAGTGATAACCATATTGTCTTTTACAGAAATTCCGACACCTTCCGTCACGACAACATCGCCCGGTTTGAGTCCGCTGACAACGATATAGTTTTTCCCGTCGTTTTCATCTGCAACCTGAATTGGAGTGGAATGAACCTTGCTTGAGTCGCCTAAGACATAGCAGAATTTCATATCCTGCATTTCGTAGGTTGCATTCTGTGGAATTAAAATGGCATTGCTACGCAGGGATGGGATAAGAATTTGGCCTGTATTACCGCTTCTGAGCATTCCGGAAGGATTCGGGAAAATAGCTTTTGCCGACGCAGCGCCGGTAGAAGGGTCGATCACACCCGATATGGAAACGATCTTTCCGGGTGTCCCGTAACGTTCTCCATTTGCAAGGAGGAGAGTGACGGGGGGAAGTTTATCAATAGCTTCCTGCATTGTGCGGGAGCCGTTGTCGGTCATGGCCAAAAGATCTTTCTCATTCAGAGAGAAACTTGCCTCCATATCGCTGTTGTTTGAGAGAATGGTGAGAAGTGTCTGAGGCGAAACCAAAGAGCCCTCTTTATTGTCGATGGTTCCGACAATTCCTGATACGGGAGCCGTAACAACTGAATAAGAGAGATTCTTGCGTGCGCTCACAAGATTGGCATTAGCCTGATTAAGTTGAGCTTTAGCAGCATTCAGGGCATCGAGAGAGGTTTGATAGGCGGGAGCGCTGATTATATTTTTATCAAAAAGAATTTTATTGTTGTTAGCGTTGGTCTGAGCTGTATTAACATTTGCCTGAGCAACGGCAACAGCAGCTTTAGCGGCGTCTACCGCAGCCTGCAAACTAACCTGATCGATTGTGAACAGAACCTGACCTTTGCTTACTTTCTGTCCTTCCTCAACGTGTACTTTTGTTAGGAAACCTGAAATCTGCGGACGGATTTCAACATCATTTTCTCCACGAAGAGTTGTAGGGAAACCGGTCTCGAGTTTGGCTTCAGTTTCTCCCACTGTCATCACTGCGAGTTCAGGAGCGGCTGCCTGTTGCTGTTCCTGATTTTTCCCCTTACATGACGGAAGAATCACAGCCGCCGCGACTATCGCGACAGAAATGGCATTTAAATGTCTAATTCTCATGTTGGTAAATTTAGTAGTCTCTATTTTATTCCAATTTTATTATTATATAGAGGGCTGAAGCGGTTAGACCTCAGTTCATAAATTATAAAGCTATGAATTCGCCGGGTTAGAGCGATTTTTGTCATGCAGAAGAGGGCAATATGGTATAATTTCTCCTGCCTGATTTTCTTTGGGTCATAGATAATCTTATGCAAATTTAATCATTTATTATTTAAAATCTGTCCTCAATGATTAAAATTATCCCGATTTGACCAATATTATAATAATTGGAAAAACTAATTTTTAATTTTTAGTTTTTGTCTTTTGAATGTATCTCTGCCGAATTTTATATAGATAAGTAAGTGTTCGAAATTAATTTATACTATATGCCACTTTATTTTTGTGATAATTTCTTTGCGGAACGAAGGAAAATATATTCATATTTACTGAGTGACAATAAGAAATTGGCCAAAAAGAAAAGGCAGAGAGTATAAAAAGATAACATTATTGCTTACTATCGTTTAAATTTGAATACTTACTTATAAAAAGGCAGAGGCATCTCCGGTTTTCCGTAAATGCCTCTGACGGTTATAAAACTGAATATCGGATACAGTTTTGATTACTATAAACTGCTTACCATAGTTGTGTTAAAATAATCTCCCGATCATCTCACGATTATCTTACGGCCCTCAACGATATAGATTCCGGGGATAATTCCGTTTATTGTTGTTTTGCCCGGAGTTACGTTGGAGGTGGTTATGAGGCTACCGTCAATGGAATAAACGCTTAATGAAGTTTCGATGGAAGAACTTATTGTTATCACTCCTTTCCCACCATGAACTCTTATTCCGGAAGCCGGACAATCATTGAGCGATTCCTCAATGCCGTCTGTTGCGGATAAATCTCTTATTTCGGATTCGGTAAGAGCACGGTCATAGACACGAAGATCCTCAAATGTAAAGGGCGCATAATGCGTAAATGAATTATAAAATCCCAAAGGCAAAATCTCTATGCTTACTGAAGTTCCAAGTCTAAAATATGAAGAATATTTGTCAGAGAAATCCGGATATTCGACGTTCTCTGCTTCACCGGCTTTCTCCCCATTGATATATAGATAAATGTTACCCGAATCAGTTACAAATGCTATCCGCATATCTCCGCTATTTGCCGGACAGTCGAAAGAGTATGAATGAAAACCTTCATTTTCTATTACTGCAGAAAAAGGTTTTTCCGCATCAGGATCATAGTTCAGGGCGACATTCTTATATATTGAATTCCCGTGTCCATGATGAAAAATCGGTCCGGAACAACCTTCCGGTATTTTCACATCGATCAGATATGTTCTATTATTGAGACTTTTGAATGGAGTTGCGGGAACTTCGATATAACCATAATAAGATGGTTTGAGAGTAACGGCATCGTAAGAGCCGGCCTCGTTTTTCTCCCATTTGAAGCCGCCGAAGATTGAGGCATGCGCTCCGCCGAATTCGTCTCTCGCTGTCAGGCCGGGGCCATCGTTAAAGGGAATGTGTATAAATTGATCTTTCTGTGGTGTGGCAGTCACTTCCAGACTTAAATTCTCTTCAACATCTTTCGGAGTCGGTTTGTATTTGGAATTAACCGGCGTCAAGATATACTTATAGGTTTTGCCGTTGGTGAGTCCATCGTCTGTAAACCGTCCGGTTGTATTATTCTCAGTAACTGTCGTTTTTAGACCGCCATCACTGATCCTGACTATATTAACTCCTATTGAATTAGTTTGATGCCATGTAAAGGTTACTTGTGCATCACCCTCCGAAACACTCAATCCATATATTTTCTTTGCCTTTTCAGTTACAGAATTGGGAGCCTCGATAGTGACTTCATTAGAATAGATTGTATATTCTGCATTTGTTTCAGTTGCTATCCTATATGTATATGTTTTTCCGGAGGTTACGGAATTATTATGACGATAACTGTAATTATAGTTTGCTATTGTCTCCCAATCATCCTTACCATTTTCCTTTCTTTCGACTCTATAGCCCTGAGTCCCATCGACCGGCGACCATTTCAAGGCAACAGCAACCCCGGTAGCGTGTGGTTTAGCCTCAAGATATATCTCTCCCTCCACATGGTCTCTTTCAAGTGTTTGTACACGAGAATAGATAGATTCCTCGTCTTTATAGGAAATAGCCGATATTCTTACTTCACGCAATTTTTCCATATCAGCCGGGAAATCAATACTGATGGTTTCTCCCGCTTGATAATCTATACCTAAGGTTTTTCTTCCGGCCTCTTTCCATTCGCCGGCATTCCCGTCTTTGTCGACATCCCTGAAATATATCACTTAGCACTTGCCTGTCTCTCCGTTATGGTCATACCATGACAGATTGAATGTCTTGCGATCGATTGAAAGGTTTGTGGTGACAAACGGTGGAGCTATGTGCCAGAGATGCTCAAATTCCTGATCTGGATTGTAGGCGAGATCTGCTTCCATTTCTTGGAATTCGGTTCCGAGTGGAGTAAACTTATTATTGAGCATAATTTGTTGAGCATCGTATGGGCCCCCAATGTAACAAAATCTTTCAACCTTGGGATGTTGTGAGATCTCAGAAACGGCGTTTTGGAACAATTCTATGTATTGAGCTGAATTGGCCGGAGAATGAGGTCCGGAAACCACGATATCATTATCAATAATATTGAATTCAGCATCCATTTTTGGTCCTGTGGGGTCAGCTGCATATTTCGGATAATCATAATCCAACCCCATTTCCGTAATCCAAATCGGTCTCCCGTTTGCCAATTTAATTACATTATCAATTTTTTTCGTTATATTCTCATTATGAAAATTTGCCTGCATCATTGTGGCGAAATCGACGCGATAGTTAACAGAATCCGCTATTTCAAAAAATCTTTTATTCCAATCCTTTTCACTTCCGGTAGGTGCTCCTGTACGAAGTCCTGATTTAAGAAAGTATGGCCAACCCTGTATAGCCATTTCCGGCGATATTATAATCTCCAGCGTATCTTCTCTTGTGTCCAGTTTGATCGCACCAATCGCATGCGACATTCCGATTAAATCACCAACTAATCTACAATAAGCATCCGGAGTATAATAATTGCGAGCATGCTCATACACAAACTCCACGTCGGGAGAGAGGTATTCGTCTACAAGCGATTTAACCTGATAAGAGAAATAATAATTGTTTGCGTTTATTTTATCCGCGATGAACTTTGACCAGCCCATCTTTTTGTTTGGCCATTGATGACTTTCCACTTTAATGAAAGAGACAAATGATTTGTCCGACCCATCTTTTGTTACGAAGCCTTCAGGCATCTCGTTTACGATCAGATCCTCACGGTCGGCAATATAGACACGACTATGCCCAGTGGCATCCGGATTGTTTGCAAAACAGACTTGAAAACCTCTCTTAAGCCGGAAAGAACGAATGTTATTGTCAAAGTCTCCCAAATCCCCGCTTTTCGTATAAGCGGCAAAATCCATCGACTCTCCCGTGCAGTTTGGGCCGGTATAGACCGTCAATGCTTTCTCCAAAGCCTCAAAGCCATGAGGAATCACAACGGAGCCGTTCTTATAAAGTACTACCCTGACATTCTTCTCAATATTTGCCGCTACTCCATCGATTGAAATATCCTTAAGGTATTCCGACATTACTACAGAGGGCTTTACAGCATCAAAGAATAACCAGGCATCCTCTCCCTTTATATCGACCGATGAATTCTCCAAAGGAGAAGCATCTGAAAGGTGTATTTCACACCTCCCTGACATCACAACCTCTTGCCCGGAAAACCGCTCGAAGACGGCGTTCTCCGAAAGGGACAACGATTCCGCGAAAGCCGGCGTCATGCTCGTCATCAAGCAAATCATTGCGGCTGCTATATGTTTTATAAAATTTTTTCGTTTCATAGGCATGAAAGGTTTTAGGGTGAAAGATTTTTGCTAAAGTAGTGAAAAAAACTGGATATACAAATTTTAATGCAATTTTTTAACTAAAAATTTTTGAGAATATCTAATTATTGACCTATTGTCTCGAAAATCTTAATTATAACAATGTGGACTGCCTAATATTTTATATAGAGTTTCCGCCTGACACTCATCTGTAGAATCAACCCATTCTTAGGCCCCGACTCATAGAAAATTAGAGGCCGGTCAATTCATCTGACCGGCCTCTAATGTGATATTCTTAAGATTCTTTCGGGGAGAATGGGGGAGGAGTTCCGGGGTCTTCATCCTCGGATTCAGGAGTTTCTTTTGGTGTTTGCTCCTCCTTTTTAGGAGTGGCCACCCCTGTGATATGACGAAGACGTTCCTCAGCCTCACGCGCTTTGCGTGCTTCTGAATCTTTATTACGTTCCTCTTCCGCTTTCTTGTTTATTTCAATTATTTCATCAGTACGCGATTTCCATTTGCGTTTACCAAGAATCTTCTCCACATCATCATGGAAAATCACCTCTTTCTCAATCAGAAGATCTCTTATTTGATTATGTTGTGACGCATACTGACGAAGAATCTCTTTCGCGCGCTCGTATTGTTCGTTCACAATGCGTTTAACCTCCGAGTCAATGATTTTGGCAGTCTCGTCAGAATAAGGTTTGGTGAATCCCATATCCTGACCTGTTGAATCATTATAGTTGAGGTTAGGAAGTTTGTCACTCATTCCGTAGACGAGCACAAGCGAACGGGCGATCTTGGTGCATTTCTCAAGGTCATCACTGGCACCTGTTCCAACCTGACCGGTAAAAACCTCTTCCGCGGCGCGACCACCTAACAATCCACACATGGTGTCGAGCAACGCCTGTGTAGGAATGATCTGACGCTCCTCCGGAGCATACCAGGCGGCTCCAAGTGCTCTACCACGCGGAACAATCGTTACCTTAACCAACGGGTTCCCGTACTGAAGCATCCACGTGATTGTAGCGTGGCCCGCCTCGTGAGTAGCAATCGAACGTTTCTCTTCATCAGTGATGATTCTTGATTTCTTTTCGAGTCCGCCGACGATACGGTCGATAGCGGCCATAAAGTCATCCCAATCAACCTCCTGTTTTAGGTTGCGGGCGGCAATCAGCGCCGCCTCGTTGCAGACATTGGCAATGTCCGCTCCTGAGAATCCTTGAGTCTGACGGGCGAGCTGCTCGACATCGAGTTTGCTGTTTACCTTTATATTGCGAAGATGCACATTGAAAATCTCCACACGGTCGGAAAGTTCCGGGAGATCCACATAAATCTGACGGTCGAAACGTCCCGGACGGAGAAGCGCCTTGTCAAGCATGTCGGCGCGGTTGGTAGCTGCAAGACAGATAACACCGTTGTTCGACTGGAAACCATCCATCTCCGTGAGCATCGCATTCAAGGTGTTTTCGCGCTCATCGTTCGAACCCATATTGGGATTCTTACCACGTGCGCGGCCCACTGCATCGATCTCATCGATAAAGATAATACACGGAGCTTTCTCCTTAGCCTGTTTGAAGAGGTCGCGCACACGGGCTGCACCGACACCGACAAACATCTCTACAAAGTCGGAACCTGACATTGAAAGAAACGGTACGTTAGCTTCGCCGGCCACAGCCTTGGCGAGAAGAGTCTTACCTGTTCCGGGAGGGCCCACGAGAAGGGCACCACGTGGAATTTTTGCTCCTAATTCCGTGTAGCGTTGCGGGTTTTTAAGAAACTCTACAATCTCTTCAATCTCAACTTTAGCTTCAGCAAGACCGGCAACATCCTTGAATGTGACGTTTGTTCCATTATTCTTATCAAAAACCATAGCCTTTGACTTCCCTACATTGAAGATGCCTCCACCGGCTCCACCTCCGCTCATTCTTTTCGACATGAAATACATGAACGCAACGATAAGCAGAATAGGACCGAAATACCAGAAGAGTTTCATTAAGTCGCTGCCCTTCTCATAATTTACTTTAATTTCGGGTTTGCCTTCCTGAGTGAGAGTGGCGTTCCACTGATCTATCTTTTCCTGGATTTTATCAGAGGAGGGAATGATGGTTTTGATTTTTTTCTCCCCGGTGATTGTTGGAGAGGTTTCGAATTTATGGTTTTTCACTCCTTGATCGTTCAAAAATCCTTCAGCAACACCATTTTCCGACAAGACGACAATCTTGTCGATGTCTCCGGCGAGAGCCGCTTTTTGAAATTCGGTCCAGTCTACTTCGCGAGTTTGCGATCCATCCTGAAAAAAATATAATCCGAGCAGCGCTATTGCAATCAGCGCATACATCCAGAGCATATTGAAAAGAGGACGACGATTGTTTCGGTTTCGGTTGTTTTTCTGTGGAGAAAACATATATCTTGCAGATTAAAATTGATATCAGCTGTGTAAGCTTTTAGATAAAAAACTGAAAAGATTAAATCCGTCAGAATTATTCAAGATCGGGAATTTCTGTTATTTCCGCATCATTCCATAATTCCTCCAGATTATAGAAAGTCCTTGTTTCGGGAAGAAAAACATGAACCATTATATCACCATAGTCTATCACAATCCATTGTGAGTTCCGGTAACCATCGTAATTATAAGGTTTCACTCCTTTTTTCTTAAGCACATCCTCACGGATACCATCAGCAATGGCAGAGACTTGAGAAGAGGATCGCCCCTGACAGATAATAAATTTCCCTGTTGATGCCGATTCTATTTTGTTAAGATTTATTTCAGTTATTTTAAGTCCCTTTTTATCTTGAATTGCTTCCACAATTGTGGATGAAATGTCGTTTTTATTTTGCATTAAGTAAATGTTAAGATTAGCGTTGAAAATATTGCTTTCAAAAAAGCTAACATTTTCATAACAAATATAACTCCAATTTTATTAAACGGAACGCGAATTTAACATTATTTCGCGAAAAAAGAGGCTACATGGATAATTTTTTACGGTGAAAGGGATCGGTTATACGCAAAAACTCCGAAGAAACAGGTCAATTCTTATCGCCTTGTTCCTTCGGAGCCGGTTGAATCATATTTGTTTTTAGAAGTTTTCGTTATCGTAACGTATTCCGATAATATCCCAATCGACAATATCCCAGAGTTTTTTAAGATATTCGGCGCGTCGGTTCTGATAGTCGAGATAATAGGCATGTTCCCATACGTCGAAAGTCATTACCGGGCGCAGTCCTTCCGTGAGAGGATTTGAGGCATCCTTGCCTTGTGTAATCAGAAGTTTACCTTCTTTATCGGCACTCAGCCAAACCCAACCGGATCCGAAAAGTGTTGTTCCGGCTTCTTCAAATTTTTTCTTGAAGTCTTCAAATGAGCCAAACTGTGTTTTTATAGCTTCAGCCAGTTTTCCGGAAGGTTCTTTGGCTCCTGAAGGGGAGAACTGGAAGAAATAGAAGATGTGATTCCAGGCCTGTGCTGCGTTATTGAAGAGTTTGCCCTCGCTTTTAAGAATTATTTCTTCCAGAGGCATCTCCTCATATTGCGTTCCCTCAATCAGGCTGTTAAGCGTATCAATATAGTTTTTCTCATGTTTACCGTAATGATAGTCGATAGTAACGGGAGAAATAGTCGGCGCAAGTGCATCGACAGCGTAAGGAAGTCTTGGTTGAGTGAATTTCATAGCTTTTTTTATTTAAATTGTGTTTTTTTATCTTGATAACGCTTTGAATGCTCTGATAGTTTATTAATCTTCCACGGTAATAACTATAAGAATTAGTGTAAAATCACTATCTCGCTTCTTCGAAGCAGCCGGATAGGGGAGTAGATCCGCCCCCACGCCAATGTCGCGCTCTGCTTGCATTGATATGTGGATACAATTGTCTCGCTTCTTCGAAGCAGCCCGTCGGATGCCCGATCGAGAGTGATTTTTCCTATGGTACGTTTAGCTCCGGAGGAGCGTATCAATTATATCCCCGCATCGATATGAAGACGCGTAGCGGCTTTATATCGGTGTGGGGTATCCAACAAAAATACAGATCTACAGCTTCGAAGAAGCGAGCCAATAATTAGAGACTCATCTAATCTAAACACTCATCGCAATGTAATTAGGCAGCAAATATTTTATGATTCGCTGCCTTAGTCGAAAATAGCATCCCAATCTTTCCAGACCGGTTCGTAACCGTGGCGTCTGATCGATTCGGCAACTTCTGAGGGAGTTCTTTCATCAGAAACTTCAAATTGTTCCAGAGCCTCCGGAGAAGTGGCGTAACCTCCCGGTTCCGTGCGGCTTCCTGCGCTCATGGAGGTCACTCCGAGTGGGATGAGATTGTCGCGGTAATCAGGACTCTCTCTTGTCGAATAAGATATATCTACATCATGATCAAAAAGCCGGAAAGCAAAAGTGAGGCGTGCCAGTTGTCGGTCTGAAATAATGGTTTTAGGCTGATAGCCGCTTTCAGATGGACGCATACGTGGAAAATTCACTGAGAAGCGCGAGCGCCAGTAATGCTTCTGCAGATAGCGCAGATGGCGGGCAAGCATCACGATATCGGCGCGCCAGTCTTCCAATCCGAGCAAGACCCCCATTCCGATTTTATGGACACCGGCCTCTCCCATACGGTCGAAACCGTTGAGTCGCCATTCATAGTGGCTTTTCATGCCGCGGGGATGATAATTCTTATAGGCTTCCTTATGGTATGTTTCCTGAAAACAGACTACGCCGTTAAGACCGACGTGAGTGAGTCGCTCATAGTCGCGGGCCTTCATAGGCTGCACCTCTATTGTCAGATTATGGAAATATGGACGGCATGTTTTCAGGGCCTTTTCGAGATAATCCACACCGCATAACGAAGGATATTCTCCCGAAACCATCAGTAGATTCTCGAATGGTCCGAGTTTACGTATAGCCTTACATTCCTGCTCTATCTGCTCCATCGTAAGAGTGGTCCGCAGGAAAGGATTGTCATGATTGAAGCCGCAGTAAACGCATTTGTTGGTGCATGCGTTTGAAACGTACATCGGAATATACAAAGAAATTGTATTACCGAAGCGTTCAAGAGTATATTTGCGACTAAGCGAAGCCATATATTCCAGATATGGATCGGCGGCTTCAGAAATCAGGATGGCAAAGTCTTCGGGAGAAAGAGGTTTGGCATTCCTTTCTGCTTTGGCGAGTACACGTCGCACATCAGTGTCTGAAGCATTGGCAACAAGATCAAGAGTTTCCTCCCAGTCATATTGGGAGATAACATCAGCAAACCCGTAACCGAAAACAGAGTTCCGGTCCGGGTCGCTTTTAAATATACGGTTGATCACTTTATTTTCAGAATCATTCATTTGTCGCAGTCCTCCGCTATATTTTGGGAAATCCTCATAGCGCAGAAATTCGGGCCGCACATTGTGCAGAAACGATCATCAGCATCCGGAGCCTCCCTTCTTGAATCAAGATAAAACTTACGTGCCTTTTCCGGGTCGAGCGAGAGATTGAACTGATCTTTCCACCTGAAGTCATAACGCGCCTTGCTAAGCGCATTGTCACGCCCCTGTGCACCGGGAAATCCTTTGGCAAGGTCGGCGGCATGAGCTGCAATTTTATAAGTTATCACTCCTTCACGCACATCATTAAGGTCGGGAAGCGAGAGATGTTCCTTGGGAGTGACATAGCAGATCATAGCCGTTCCGAGACTCGAAATGATTGCGGCTCCTATAGCAGATGTTATATGGTCGTAGGCGGGAGCGATATCGGTGGTTAGAGGGCCGAGAGTATAGAAAGGAGCGTCGTGGCAGACGAGTTTTTCCTTATCCATATTGGGCTTAATCTTATTCATCGGCACATGACCCGGACCTTCGATCAGCACTTGCACGTCATGTTCCCATGCCTTTAGGGTCAGCTCGCCGAGAACGTCCAGTTCAAGAAATTGAGCACGATCGTTGGCATCATTAATCGATCCGGGACGCATTCCATCGCCTAATGAAACAGCTACATCGTATTTGTTGAGTATTTCGCAAATCTCATCAAAATGGGTGTATAAGAAGCTCTCCTGATCGTGGAGCACACACCACTGCGTCATAATTGACCCTCCACGCGATACACATCCCGTAAGACGCTCTTTTACGAGTTCGGCATGTTCTTTAAGCACGCCGGCATGAATTGTGAAATAGTCCACCCCTTGCTCGCATTGTTCTATGAGCGTGTCGCGATAGATTTCCCATGTAAGTTTTTTTACATCTCCATTCACTTTTTCAAGTGCCTGATATATAGGTACTGTTCCCATCGGAACCGGACAATTACGGATTATCCATTCGCGTGTCTCATGTATATTGTCGCCGGTGGAGAGATCCATCAGTGTGTCGCCACCCCAATAACAACTCCACACAGCCTTGGCAATCTCTTCTTCGATTCCGGAAGAGAGGGCTGAATTGCCTATATTTGTATTCAGTTTGACTGAAAAAGCGCTTCCAATAATCATTGGTTCTGCCTCGGGATGATTAATATTTGAGGCAATTACGGCTCTTCCGGCAGCTACTTCATCTCTTACGAATTCCGGTGTGATATAGCTTTCTATTCCTCGTTGGGCATTATCAAGATTCTCACGAATAGCCACATATTCCATTTCCGGAGTGATGAGTCCTTTTCGTGCATAATGCATTTGAGTTACACGATGTCCGGCTTTTGCGCGGCGCGGCTTATGAGCGATGGGGAAGCGGAGCTGATCAAGACTTTTGTCGTCACGCCGCATACGACCATATTCACTGGTTATATCTGAAAGAACCTCCGTATCTCCGCGTTCTTCTACCCAGCACTCCCGGTCGCGTGGCAATCCCTTGTTAATATCTATTTTGATATCCGGATCTGTATACGGACCGGAAGTATCATAAACAGTAATATCTTCGTTAGGATATTCCACACGTTTGCCGTTCTCGATTTTGACAGTTGGATATTGTGAAATTTTTCTCATACCAACCTTCACCCCTTTCCGGGTGCCTTCAACATATATCTTCTTTGAATTAGGATAAGAAGATACATCTATATTTTCAATTTTCATTATATGACGTTTCTGAGATGTTATTTAAGGTCTTTAATAAATTCTGTAAGAGGACTTGATGCCTGAGCACTCTTGCTGACCGCTCCCGGCACTGCGTTGAAAGCGTCTCGTCCCGCTTTCACAGCATCTCGGAAAGCCTTGGCCATAAGAACCGGATCACCGGCCACGGCGATAGCAGTATTAACAAGCACGGCATCGGCTCCCATTTCCATAGCCGCTGCCGCATGAGAGGGAACTCCAAGTCCGGCATCCACGATTACCGGCACTTGCGATTGCTCGATAATAATTTCAAGCAGATCGCGTGTCACGAGCCCTTTGTTGGTTCCGATGGGGGCGGCTAAAGGCATAACAGCTGCCGAGCCGGCTTCCTCAAGCAATTTACATAGCACGGGATCGGCCTGAATATAAGGAAGCACGGTAAAACCATCGGAAGCTAAAATTTCCGTTGCCTTAAGAGTTTCTATCGGGTCCGGCATAAGATATTTAGGGTCGGGATGAATCTCGAGTTTGATAAATGATGTGCCGAATATCTCTCGACTCATCTGAGCTGCCACAACTGCCTCTTTGGCATTTCTCACCCCGGAAGTGTTCGGCAAAAGCTGTACGTTATCCCGGTTGATATGTGTAAGCATATCATCGGTAGCCTCATTCATCATATTGACGCGTTTCATTGCTACCGTAATCATTTGCGATTCAGAAGCTATTATTGCTTGCTGCATTATCTCGGGGGAGGAGAATTTGCCGGTTCCCACAAAAAGGCGGGAGGTAAATTCCCGGTTTCCGATTTTAAGTATGTCGTTCATCAGTTTGTTATTATTGTTTTTATTTGAGAAGGTTTAGACCCAATTAATAAAATTTCAAATTCATACTTATTTCTCGAAATCTTTTAGGATCTTTATAAACTCTTCTGTCGCTTTCTTAGGATCGGGAGCAAAAGCTATGGCCCCGCTCACAGCAATTCCGTTCACTCCGGCCTGCATTAATGGGGCTACATCTTCCTGTCTGATTCCTCCTACGGCTACATGAGCAATATTGATTTCCTTCTCCTGCATTTTCAAATCTATATCTCTTATTCCCTCAAGGCCAAGAACAGGAGCGAGATTCTGTTTTGTTTCCGTAAAACGGTAAGGTCCAATCCCGATATAATCCACGTCAAGCGACCTCACTGCGATAATATCCTCTATGGTGTTCGCAGTTACCCCTATCACGGCAGCCGGGCCTAAAATCAGTCGTGCTTTTGAGGGAAGCATATCGGTTTTGCCGAGATGAACTCCTCCCACATCAAGTGTCTTTGCCAGTTCGACACGATCGTTGAGGATAAGGAATGCCTCCGTTTCAAGGCACATCGGTTTAATCTTTTCAATTACGGCTGCGATTTCATCATCAGATGCCTCTTTCATTCTTACCTGAATCCAGCGTCCGCCACCTTCGAGCACAGCTGCTACCTGATCCACAACCGGAACAGGGGAGGAAGTATTGGTTATATACTGTAGCATTTTTGTTTTTTTATAGCTATTGAAATTTTAAAAACTTGTTTTTTCGTGGATAATGAATTCTTGAAGTTCTTTAAGTGCCTTGTTGAAATCATTATTCCATATATATCCTAACAACGCTGCGCCATAAAATCCTTTTTCTTTAAGAAAATTAAGTTTATCAGGAGTCACCCCTCCCAAGGCAACGATTTTTCCATACCCCGCGATTCTTTCAAGTGAATCAAGATCGAATCTTTGAGTATAGCCTTTTTTTGAAATTGAATTGAATACAGGAGAAATCGTGACATATTCAAAATTCTCCGTATGTTCCAATTCTTTTTCCGTATGGCACGAACGGGTAATAGAAACTGCAGTTGCAGGCGCGTGTGGGCAGCGTGAATTCAAGTGTGCGCCGGCGAGATTGAACTCGTCAAAGAGATGGAAATGTCCGTGAAGGCGCAGTTGGCTTCTATATCGATAGGGGATATCCTCGATAAGATTTTTAATATCGCGTGAGGAAGCCTCCGGTTTTCTGATATGCACATAATCTATCCCGGCTTCAAGAAGGGCGGTTATTTTTTTCGCTTCTCCTTCCACCGGCTCAGGTGAAGTGATGACTATTATTTTAAAATCATTCTTCATTTGAATTCTGGTTTCCCCGAAATGTTTTATACCATTGTTTTTATGGCTTTCAGCCGCCGAAAGCTGCTGAAATAACGGTTAAACAATCTCCATCCGAGATATTGGTAATCGGCCACGACGCTTTTTTCACGATCCTGTCGTTTAGCGCTACGGCTGTTCCCGTTGTCCGGATATTGCGTATTTCGATAAGTTCCGCAACCGTTATAGTATTACCGGGAATCTCAATTGGGTTATCGTTGATTGTGATTTTCATTGTTATGAAATATTTTTTATTAATCTTTACATGTTAGGGACAAATCAAGAGGACCATGCCCAACTATAACGTCATATTCAACAGAGCGGGCGATCGCCTCGGAGATGAATCTTTTGGCATTCGCCACCGCTTTAGGCAACTTCATTCCGAGTGCAAGAAATGAGGCAATTGCAGAGCTTAGCACACATCCGGTCCCATGTAAATTTTTTGATATAATTTTCTCTGATTCAAATACGATTAGATCTACACCATCCCAAAAAAAGTCAAGACATTTGTCGCTTTTGTCTGAATGTCCACCCTTAAGAAGAACCGCCCTGCTTCCGAAAATATCTTTCAAGGCACGACAGACCTCTTCCGGATTTTCTTTTGAAATGTCATCCCCGATATAATATGATGCCTCGGGGATATTGGGAGTAACAAGTTGAGCTAAAGGAGTCAGTTGTTTACGGATGATAATTGAGGTCTCTTTGGGGTCAGTGGCAAGTGAACCACCGGCAGTAGTATACAGCACCGGATCAACAACCAGAGGAGCTTTAGAGCGTTGTTTCAATTCGTAAGCAACGATAGCGGCTGTTTCCGGATCCGGTATCATCCCGGTCTTCACGGCATCAGGAGTCATGACTCTGAAAAGAGTGGAAAACTGGCTACGCAGTGATCTCGCTCCGCTAAGAGTCACATCCGCAACTCCGAAAGAATTTTGAGATGTAACCCCGGTAATGATTGTTGCAGCATAGACGCCAAGAGCCATAGCTGTTTTTAAATCCGCCTGGATACCTGCTCCCCCTGTATTATCAGAACCTGCTACTGAAAGCATTGTCGGATATTTTTTTTCTGCGGGTTTCATTTCAGTCCTGCTTTTTTTCTAATAGGGGAGCTTCCGGTTCAACCGAATCTTTTTCATTTTCGGGCAATGCAGATTCAATATCTTTTCGGCATTGAGCCATAAGGGCCTTTGTGTTGAACCCGCGTTCTCCCGGGTAAATAGGCTTATGGATTGTAAGTGTTATTCGGGAGGGAGTCATATTGTATGTAAAACGAGGCATTGCTTTGAAACTTCCGTCGATGGTGATCGGCACAACCGGGAGGCGGAATTCTCCGGCAAGCATAAAGGCGCCTCGTTTGAAAGGTATCATCCGACCGTCCCATGACCGGCTTCCCTCAGGAAAGATCACGAGCGACATGCCATGTTTCAATGTTTTCTCCGCATCGGCAATCGTATCTTTGATCCCGGCAACACTTGAATCGTCGACAAATACATGTCCGGCACATTTACATGCCCATCCCACCATGACGATCTTTTCAAGCTCTTTTTTCATCAACCACTTGAAATTATGGTTCAGGTAGCCGTAGATTGTCCAGATATCATAAGCTCCCTGATGGTTTGCCACAAAAACGTAAGATGTGTTTTTATCAATATTCTCCCTTCCCTTAACTTTAACTCTCATCAGAAAGATGAAACACGTGAAGCGCGACCAAATTCTGGGAGGATAATATCCCCAGAAATCGCGGTTGCCGACAAGGGAGCCGATGGCCGTAACGATAGCGGTAAGAAATGTTGCTACAACGAAAATCGGCCCGGCAATAAACCATTGATAAAAAAAATACAGTATTTTCAAGAATTTCTTAGTCATGATTCAATTTTTAAGACCCGTTATCGGGAATGGCGATATATAGGTCTTTGCAAAAATAAGAAAATATCAACGAAAAAAGGCATGTCGGAATGAAAAATTCCGACATGCCTTTATTTTCATTTAAAAAATCAAGATTAAATTTCCTTTCATTTGAGTCGGGACCTTATTCTTCGTCGCGGCGGTCATCAACTTCAGGAGCAATAAGTTTATATCCTTTGCCATGTATATTGATTATCTCAATCGAGGGGTCGTCACGCAAAAGTTTGCGGAGTTTGGTGATATACACGTCCATGCTTCGTGCGTTGAAATAATTGTCATCGATCCAAATCGACTTAAGGGCAAAATTGCGTTCAAGAATCTCATTCACGTGAGAGCAGAGGAGGGCAAGAAGTTCAGACTCCTTCGTGGTCAGTTTCTGGGTCTTGTCGTCGGCAATGAGCACCTGCTTCTGGGTGTCGAATGTGAATTTACCAATCTTGTACATAGTAATTTCCTTGTCTCTCTTCCCTTTAACGCGGCGAAGGATTGCTCCGATTCTGAACACCAGTTCCTCCATCGAGAAAGGTTTGGTGATATAATCATCCGCACCGATCTTGAATCCTTCCAGAACATCTTCCTTAAGCGCTTTAGCTGTCAGAAAAATGATAGGCACATCAGCATTGACATTGTGAATTTCCTGAGCGAGGGTAAAACCATCTTTCTTAGGCATCATCACGTCAAGCACGCAAAGGTCATATTTCCCTTTCAGGAAAGCTTTATAGCCTTTTTCTCCGTCGGGATAGAGATCAGCGTTAAAACCTTTGGCCTGCAGAAATTCGCGTAAAAGCATCCCCAGATTCTCATCATCTTCGCAGAGAAGTATTTTAAGCTTATCTTCCATAGTATGTAGTTTTTTATTTTTTTCGTTAAATAGTTAAATATAATTTGATTTATCAGCCTCTGTTCTGTCAAAAAAAATCAGCTTGGGTAAACCTGACAGACTGAAATCAGTCTTGTTTTCCCGTTTTTCAGTTTTCTTTAATATTTATAACAAATGAAAATGTAAAATTCCCATTTCTATGCAATTTTTAACATAATTTTTTTCAAATTCCCTTTTCGATTAATTTCTCGATTCAACAAGTGGAAGCACAATTATGAAAGTTGACCCCACTCCATATTCGCTTTCAACGTTGATGGATCCCCCGAAAAGGGTGATCATTTTCTTCACGTAAGCCAGACCGAGTCCGAAGCCTTTAACGTTATGCACGTTGCCTGTCGAGACACGATAGAACTTTTCAAAGATTCGTTTCAGATCATCTTTTCTTATTCCTATTCCGTTATCTTTGATTCTTATTTCGATATGGTCGTTCTGGATATCCCGTGTAGTAATCTCCAACTGCGGTTCCTTGTCATTGCCTGTATATTTCACGGCATTGTCAAGGAGATTGAAAATTACATTGGTAAACTGCATCTCATCTACACTTACGTATGCCGACTGAGCTTCAAGCATTGTCGTGATTGTCCCTCCATATTTCTCAACTTTAAGTTTGAATGTATTCACGACATTGGAAATTATGGTATTGGCATTCACTTCAGTAAATTTCAGTGCTGATCCCGTGTTGTCAAATACTGACATCTGAAGCACCTTTTCAACCTGAAATCTAAGTCTTTTTGATTCTTCGGTGATGACTTCCGACAAATGGGCAAGAGATGAGGGCGACTTCCGAATGGAAGGGTCGCTGAGCATCTGGCCGGCAAGAGAGATGGTAGATATGGGTGTCTTTAATTCGTGAGTCATATTGTTTATGAAATCGGTCTTCATCTCCGTCAGTTTTTTCTGACGGAAAGCAAGCACGATTGTATAAAGAAATATAACGAGAAGAATCACTGTCAGGGCGAGGGTGGGGATAATGAATCTGACCGACGAGAAGATATAGTTTCCTTTTGTCGGGAATTCAACGCTGAGCGTATATTGAGAATCGGTATTAACGAAAAGTGGAATGGTATATGTGGCTCTGGAATCGACATCCCCGAATCCTTCTGTGGCGTATACCAATCCTCCCTTGGGGTTCTTTACGGCGTAGACAAAAGGAACTTGCAGACCATTGTTTGCCAGTTCGGTACGCAGACAGTTCTTAATGGTGGTTGAATCTGCGCGTTCCATTATAGGACGTGTTCCGGATTCTCTTAAAATTAAAAGAATTAGCTCATTAAGTACCCCTTTCTGATATAGATAGCGGCTTCTGATGAGTTCCTGACGATTTCTCAGCTCGGTTCCGATATCTTGTGTTGCGGCCGGAAAATTTATTTGGGCATTAATATTATGTTTCGGAACATTTACAGAATAATTGTTAGCATCTTCATTCTTGTTGTTAATGTCCGGGAAGGCCACGTATAATCCCGATTCAGGAATCTTCATATCCTGTTCAAGATAATGAAGGGTTTCCTCTTTTTCGAGAAATTCCGAAGTTGCATAAAGCGAACGCATCACTCCCTCGGAAAATTGCTCTTCTCGCATTTTTACCATGTTTTCAAGATACATTATTTGAAAATACAGCAACGTGCAGAAGGTAATCGACATTACTATTGTGAGCAGCCAGATTAGGGATTTTTTCATATAATATGATTATTTTCAAATGAGCATTAGGTTATGAGGAGTTTATATTCCTTAAGATGATTGAAAGGAAATTTTGCTACTTATATTAACAAAATTTAAGAAATAAGGTTTAGACAACAAATCACGAGAAATGCTAATGCCCCTTTCTTAAGGAGGGAATAAGTTGTTAGGACTTGCCGTCTTTTACAATAAAAGGCGAGCTAGAACGTTTCTTATTAATATGGCTTCCCGCCGTAGCTAAGGCTAATTAAGAATGAAACGAATTTTACAAATTATACTTTTCTCTTTTTTTACTATCCTTGTTGTTTCCTGCCACAAGGATGAACCTCCAAAACCGGACGCTGATAGATCTGATATCCGTCAAGTCACGCTTGTTTATGCCGTAAACAGAAGTTCTCTTAGTCGTTATCTTCCTATAAATGAAGAACAGATTCTTAAGGCAATGAAGATTTGCAATGAGTCTTATGAAAGTTCGGAAGATGAATATGTCACTTTGGTTTATAAAACGGATTCCGACGGGACACCGGCTTTATATGAAACGTATCGTGACGAGACCGGAGCGTATGCCTACCGACTTGTAAGGAATTTTGATACTTCCAGAACCTCTTGTGATCCTATAAGAATTTCAGAGGTGCTTAATTTTGTGATTGATGAATATCCGGAATCTGAAAGAAACCTTTTCCTTTGGGGACACGGTATGTCGTGGACTCCATATTTCAAAGATCATGACCCACAGAAGCCTTCTGTCATTCCGGATGAGGAGTTGGAAAATATGGTTACTGCCAATCGTCCTGATCTTGAAGCGTTTGGCGGTGAAAAAATCAATGGAGAAACCGACTGGATAGATATCAAGGAACTTGCAGATGCCATTCCTGATAATGTTTTCAAACTTATTTGGTTTGATTCATGCTATATGTCGAACATTGAATTGATTTATGAATTTAGGAATAAGTGTAAATTTTATATAGGATATGCTACGGAGATTTATGGATACGGCCTTCCTTATAATCTGGCTTTAGCAGAAATTATGAAAGAAGAGCCGGATTATGTTGCGGCGGCTAAAAAGCTCCATGATTATTATGCCGATAAGAATCAGGCGGTCACTGTGGCGGTGATCGATATGTCTAAGCTGGAAAACGTTGCCGACCGAACACGCGATATCCTGTCAAATGGTGCCGTTCTGCCGGAAAAAGCGGGATTGCTAAACTATTCGCGTACCCGCTCTTGTCCATATTATGATTTCCGTCAGTTTGTTTCAGTTTCTGCAACAGCCAATAAACTTGATGAAAGGATCGAATCCTTTATAAAGGCTGTCAATGGAATGACTCTCTATGCCGATATGTATGAGCTTGACTTTAATGGCGTGCCGATCGACAGGAATAAATTCAGTGGTATCAACACCCATTTTTATGAGGGTTCTGACCTAAGAACCGAACGTTATTACCGAACGCTTGACTGGTATAACCGGGTCTATCTTTCTGAATAATTCATTCAAGAGCGAAAGGAGATCGGAGAAACTTTTAGGAAGGTGGGGGATTAGTATAAGAAATAAATAGAAAGGTAAAAATAGATTTAGGTAAAAATGATTCAGTCTACGGATATTCCGGTGGTTCCGATACCGGATGAGATTAAGAATGGCGGCCAGGCACTCCAGGAGCTCAAAGGCCTGACTTTTGATGAGGCGATTACAAAAATTGCTAACGATATCGTTAATTTCAGTTTTAAACTGTTGATTGCGATTCTCGTTTTTTACATTGGTCGTTTCATCATCAGGAAACTTTATAAGACCACTCTACGGGTAATGACCAATAGGAGGATGGACCCGTCTCTCACGACTTTTGTCCTCTCTCTTGTGAAGATGACTCTCTATTTTATCCTCATCATCACTATTATCGGGATCTTAGGAATTGAGACGAGCAGTTTCCTTGCTGTTTTTGCCTCTGCCGGTGTGGCAATCGGTATGGCGTTAAGCGGCACATTGCAGAATTTTGCCGGTGGTGTGCTCATTTTGCTTCTAAAGCCTTATAAAGTCGGTGATTATATAGAGGCTCAAGGTTATGCCGGAACCGTAAAATCCATTCAGCTCTTTTCTACAGTTATTAATACTGTTGATAATAAATCGATTATTATCCCTAACGGCGGACTCTCCACAGGCTCGATAAATAATTATTCAACTGAAAGTTATCGTAGAGTGGATGTTACTGTATCTCTCTCCTATGGAACTGATTATAATGCCGCCAAAGAAGCTATTTTGCGTATTGTGGAAGCCGACGACCGTATTGTTAAAAAATACGTTGAAGATGATATGGAACGTCGTCGTCATTTGGCTGAGGATAGCGCTGAAGAAGCGGAAAAGGCTGAATCAGGCGATATTATAACGGGAGCTGATGCAAAAAAATCATGGTGGCAAAGAATTGTTCCACGATTTAGAAAACATCGCCGTCGTATCACTGATACAATTACCGCCAACGAAGATCTTGTCGTTGCCATCCCTGTTAAATTAGATCGCAGTCCCTTTGTCGGACTTAGTCAGCTTGCCGACAGCAGTATCAATATTGTTGTGCGTGTATGGACTCACTCCTCGAATTACTGGGGAGTCTTCTTCAGCCTTAACGAGAAAATATACTCACAACTTCCGGAGGAAGGTTTCTCATTCCCATTCCCGCAGCTTGATGTTCACGTAAGTAAGGAATAACGATTTAAGGTTTGGTTGGCTAAGCTCTGATCCTGTAACTTATTAGATTTTTTCTTAACTGAATCGTGGAGTCCGACGTTTTGTGTCGGCGGTATGGAACGGCGATCTCCCGATCGCCGACAGA
>CAZOPN010000030.1:0-25849 GCA_964581685.1 uncultured Sangeribacter sp.
TTTATCTCTTTTTAAGATGGACTTCACATGATTATGGTTTGGCTGAATAGTTACCATAAGGTCTAAATGTTGTTAAGGATTATTAATAATATTGTAATAATCCCCTGATTATTTTCATTTTTATAATAAAAGGATTATATTTGTAGATAATATTGCGCAGAAATGATGCGTGATATTGTTATTTAACCTCAATAACCAGATTTAGACAAATAATACTAACTAAATAACAAGCATTATGACACGTAAAGTTCTAAGCTTATGTATGCTTTTACTGTGCTGTCTGTTTGCCGGCGCTCAGACGCCCCTTCCGCTTAATCCGGATGTGAAGCACGGTACATTGCCCAATGGCATGCAGTATTTTGTTCTTCATAATGAGGAACCTAAAGAGAGGGCTAATTTCTATATCGCTCAGAAAGTCGGTTCAACTCTCGAAACTCCCGAACAACTTGGTCTGGCTCATTTTCTTGAGCACATGGCCTTTAACGGAACCACGAATTATCCCGGTAAAAATATGCTGAACTATCTTCAGGGAAAGGGTATTCGTTTTGGATCGGATATCAATGCTTATACAAGTTTTGATGAGACCGTTTATAATATTAACAATGTTCCGACCACAGATAAGGCTCTCATGGATAGTGTCCTTCTTGTTCTTCATGACTGGAGTGGCGAGATTCTTCTTGAAGAAGATGAGATCAATGCGGAGCGTGGTGTGATTGAAGAGGAATGGCGCTCACGCAATAATGCTAATTCAAGAATGCTTGAGACAATTCTTCCGATTATCTATGCTGAATATAATTATCAGCAGACGCCTATTGGCAAGATGGAGATTGTTAGAAATTTCCCGCCTGAAGCAATTCGTTCATATTATAAGAAATGGTATCGTCCGGATCAACAGGGAATTGTAATCGTCGGTGATTTCGACGCTGCGGAAATGGAGAAGAAAGTTATTGACATGTTCTCAAATATTCCGATGCCTGAGAATGCAGCTGAAAGAACATATCCTACTGTCAGCGATAATGAAAAGCCCATTTTCGCATATTTTGAAGATTCAGAGATGAGATTCCCTCGCGCGGATCTCTCTTTCAAGACAGAAAAGATTCCGTTTGAATATCGCAATACGCTTGAGGCTTACATGCAGCAGGAAATTGTTGAAGAGCTGATAGCTATTATGCTTAATACCCGCCTGGATGAATACCAGAAAACTCCTGAATGTAAATATGCTTACGCAGGTGTAAATTTTGGTGATTATTGGGTTTCCAAGACTAAAGGCGCTTTCAATGTAGTTGTGATCGGTAAGGAGGGTATTAAAGATTCATTTGCAGATGCAATGGCTCTGATTGCACGCGCTTTAAAGACAGGTTTTACTGATTCTGAGTTGGCACGTGCCCGCGATAACATGCTTGCTAATTATGAGAAGGCTTTCAATGAAAGAAAGAGCACTCGTAACGAGGCCTATGCTTCAAGCATTATTCGTCATTTCGTTGATAACACTCCCGAGCCGGGTATTGAGGCTGAGTATGAAATGGTAAAACAGGTTCTTCCGATGATTCCCGTTCAGGCTTTGAATGAAGGCTGTAAGGCTCTGCTTACTCCGCAAAATCAGGTTCTTGTTGTTTCCATGCCTAAGAAAGAGGGAATGGAGGTTGTGACTGAGACAGAAATGATAGGTTCGCTTGAGAATGCTATTAATGCCGAGTATGAGGCATTTGTGGATGAGGTTATAACCGAGCCTCTTATTGCTAAATTACCCAAGCCCGGCAAAATTACATCGGAAAAGGCCGGAAAGTTTGAAACAACTGAATTTACACTTTCAAATGGTGCTCGTGTAATTATTAAACCTACCGATTTCAAGGCTGATGAGATAATGATGACTGCATGGAAAGAGGGTGGTAAGAGAATGTATCCGGAATCGGATGCTCCCAATGTACTTCTCGCCGGTGATGCGTTTGAACTTTGCAAGATGGGACCATTCAATCCGGTTCAGCTTTCTAAATATCTCACCGGTAAGAAGGTTTCCTTGGGTTATACAATAGGAAACACTGTTAATTCTCTTGATGGTTATTCCACAGTGAAAGATCTTCCTACCTTGATGGAGCTTATCTATACAGCCTTTACAGCTATCGGACCGGATGCAGCTTCTTATAATGCACAAATGGAGCAGGCTAAGACTCTGTTTAGGAATAATGATAAAAATCCTAACATGATTTTCAACAAACATAAGTATGCCACTTCTTATGGTAATAATCCTATGTATGCGCAGCCTGATGTTCAGATGATCGAGAGTGCCAACTATGATAAGATGCTTGCGATGATCAAAGAATCAATGCAGAATGCTGCTGATTATACATTTATTTTTGTTGGAAATGTAGATGCTGCTACACTTAAGCCACTTCTTGAACAATATATAGCATCACTGCCCGGTAATCCTAAAAAAGCTGTTAAGAATGTTAAGGAGCTGAGCCCGATCACTATGGTAACTGGTCAGGTTAAGGATGAATTCAAGCAGCCTATGCAGGTTCCCGCTACTATGGTTTACGATGTCTATGGCGACAATAATCTTGAATATAATATTGAGAATTCCGTTAAGATTGGTCTGATGGGTGACCTTCTCTCCAATATCTTCACTGAGACTCTTAGAGAAGAAGAGGGAGGAACATATAGTCCTCATGCATGGGCATATATGAGTCCGTACACAAAGACTTGGCATCTCTTCTACCAGTTCCAGACCAACGACAAGCAGCAGGAGACTCTTATTGCACGAGCAAATGATGAATTCCTGAAGATGCTTGCAGAAGGAGTTACGGAAGTTAATTTCAATAAGGTTAAAGAAGCTGCTCTCAAACAGTATGAAATCGGTGTTAGAACAAACTCTTACTGGATGCAGAATCTAATGCTTCTTGAACGTGGATTTGATGATATCACCAATAATAGAAGTGCTATTGAAAATCTCACGCAGAAAGATATGAATCAGTTTATGCGTACACTCTATAATGAGAAAAACCGTATTCAGGTTATCATGCAAGGTGTGCCGGTTGAAAATTAATCATGAGGTCGGTTAAACGACTTTGATATCAACGATATTTAAGAGGCTGTCTGATATAGGTGTCGGATGGCCTCTTAATTTTTTTGAGATGGAATCGTGGCGTTATTCAGACGTGACATAAGTTTCTTTATGAGCCGTTGTGCAATAACTGACAGTACTGCGGTTGCCCCTATGACAAAACCGAATTCCTGCCAGAGTCCAGTTCTAAAGATTCCAAGAAAAATGCTGAGTTGCAAAATCGGATAATGAAAAAGATACATCTCATAGGAAACATTTCCCTTATGTCGAAGAATCTTAAGATCTTTAGGAAATAAGCTTATGGATAGTACTAAAATGGAGATAGCAAACGGGCTAAAGCAAATACTTATTTCCTGAGAGACGGGAGACAGCAAATAGAGCAGCAGACCCGAAATGCCGAAGAAAAAAAGATGATCTTTAAAATACTCCTTAATAAAATATATCAGCATCCCGCAATAGAAATACGCCAGCTGGCCGAAGATCTGCCGACCAAGAATACTATATAACTCCCGTCCTGTCTCATTATAAAGATAATTGAATAGCAAGCGGTAGGAGATCGAAAGTAGAATTACGGCGAATGCCAGCCAATGTTTCCGAAGAAATCGCAATCGTGTGACTAACCAGACAAAAATCGGCACAGAAAAATAGAGGCACCATTCCACTTTCATTGTCCACAACGACGCATTGACAGCCGTTGTATCGAACTCCGGGCCGTCAAAAACTCCCGGCAATCCGGGATGTAACCAATTAAGGAAAGAAAGGTTTGCCGCAAGATATGCGTAAAAACCGCTTGAGGTAAAATAGGAAACAGGGGATAGACTGGATACGGCAACCAGACAAACTGCCGATAAAATCACGATAAAGAAATAAGGGGGCAGAATACGGCAGGCACGTTGCGCGGTATATTTGATAAAGCTATCATGCCTCACATAGTTAGGATACATCAAGAAGCCGCTAAGTGCAAAGAATCCTCCGACTGCTTCAAAAGAAGAAATAGGGAAAGGAAAATTCCATCCT
The DNA here is from genome assembly GCA_964581685.1 of uncultured Sangeribacter sp. Classification (GTDB taxonomy): domain Bacteria; phylum Bacteroidota; class Bacteroidia; order Bacteroidales; family Muribaculaceae; genus Lepagella. The sequence goes on from CAZOPN010000030.1 coordinate 4,079, forward strand.
GATGCAACCCGTGTGTGAGATACGATTACTGCCAACGCCAGCACATATCTCAGACAATCCATATTCGGATAATACTCCCGTGTTCCCTTCAATTTTCTCTCTACCGCCATGTCACTATTCGGCCATACTATATTTTCTATTTAAGAGTGCCTGTAACTTTGAAAAGTAAAATTAAATCCAAATATATTAAATTGCAAATTTATTCCTCCTTTTCATTTTCGCTGTCTTTTCACTTTAGGCCCCGACTCCCATTTTTTATGAGTCGGGGCTTTAATTCGGGTTGAGTATTAAATGATTTTCAAAATATGAGTTGAGAATGCAAGAATACACGGGAAATAACGTTATAAAAATAGCGTTATAATAGAAGAAATTTGACTCAAAAAAATATGATTAGAAATTTATTTTATGGATCTCTTGCGGCTATGACACTTATGACTTTTTCATCAGAAGCTGTGGGTGCTACCGCAAATCCGTTGCTTACCGGAGGGTCCGAGCCTTTCGGTACGATGCCTTTTACAAAGCTTACACCGGCTGATTATGAAGAGGGAGTTCTTCAGGGGATTGCTCTTCAGAATCAGGAAATAGCGGCAATTGTGAATCAGAGAAGTGTTCCGACTTTCGAAAATACTATTGTAGCTCTTGATAGATCGGGACAGGCTCTTGAACGATCCGTGCTTGCTTTGAGCAATCTGGAACATGCTTCGGGCGATACGGTAATGATGAAGGTTTTGGCAAAAGTTACACCGGTTCTTTCTGAGCATGAAACAAGCATTCTACTCAATGAGCGTCTGTGGCAGAGAGTAAAGCAGGTCTATGATAACATGGATAAGGATACTTCCTTAACTACAGAAGACCGTCGTCTTATTGATAAGACATATCTTTCGTTTGTTCTTTCAGGAGCTAATCTTGAAGGAGAAGACAGAGAAAAGTTTAAACAATTAAATTCAGAGTTATCTGATTTAACTCTCCGTTTCGGACAGAATCTTGCAAATGCAATGAAAGCTCCTGACAGGAGGATGTGGCTTAAGAAAGAAGATTTGGCCGGCATCCCTGAGTCAGTAGTTAATTCTTATAGGTCAGCTGCAAAAGAGACTCTTGAAAACGAAGGAAAGCAGGATGATGAAAGTCTTTATCTTGTTACGGTTTTCGCACCCTCTTATATTCCTTTTATGAAATATGCAGATAACCGTAAATTACGCGAAGATCTGTATAAGCTATATAATTCGCGCAATGTTGGTGGAGAATTTGACAATATTCAGATTCTCAAAGATATTGCCAATGTGCGTCTTGAAATTGCTCGTCTTATGGGCAAGAAGAATTACGCGGAGTATAGTCTTCAGAATACTATGGCAAAGACTCCGGAGGCTGTAATGGAATTTCTTGAGAATCTTCGTCAAAACTACACCGCGCCTATGCAGGCCGAGCTTAAGGAAATAGAGGATTTTGCACGTGCAACCGAAGGCGATGATTTCAAACTTGAAGCTTGGGATTATTCTTATTGGTCGGATAAGCTTAAAAATGATAAATATTCTTTCAATGATGAAGATATGAAACCATATTTTGAGCTTGAAAATACTATTAATGGCGTTTTCGGGCTGGCTACAAAGCTCTATGGTTATAAGTTTAAAGAGAATAAGAAGATTGAAAAATATCATCCTGACGTTAAGGTCTATGAGGTCTATGAAAAGGATGGGAAACTTCTTGGAATCCTTTATGCTGATTTCTTCTATCGTGAAGGGAAGAGTCCGGGTGCCTGGATGACTGAGTTCCGCGCGGAAACAAAGAATGATGATGGTGTAAAAGAAGTGCCTCTTATCTCCATCGTGACGAATTTTTCAAAGCCTGTAGGAAATGAGGCTGTGCTTCTAACTCCATACGAGGTTGAAACTTTCCTTCATGAATTTGGACATGCACTTCATGGTTTATCTTCAGAGGCTACATACAGATCTTTGAGCGGAACAAATGTTGATCATGATTTTGTTGAACTATTCTCTCAGTTCAATGAAAACTATCTTACACAGAAAGAATATCTTGACGGTTTTGCTCGTCATTATCAGACCGGAAAGAAAATGCCACAGGCTTTAATTGATAAATTTATTAAATCTTCGCAGTTTGGAGCGGCTTATGCATGTATGCGTCAGTTAGGATTCGGATATCTTGACATGGCCTACTACATGAGAGAAACTCCTTTCAGAGCGTCTGCCGATATTATGGAATTCGAGAAGACGGCTCAGGATCCGGTTAGATGTTTCGAAGCCGTTGAAGGATGTGTGACTTCGCCCTCTTTCGGACACATTTTTTCCGGTGGTTATGCATCGGGTTATTATGGCTATAAATGGTCGGAGGCTCTTGATGCCGATGCCTTTGCAGCTTTTCTTGAAAATGGAATCTTCAATAAGAAAACTGCTGATAAGTTCCATAAGATGTTGCAGTCCGGAGACACTGAGGATCCGATGGTATTATATAAAGAATTCCGCGGCAAGGAACCATCGGTTGATGCGTTACTCATTCGAGATGGTCTGACTCCTTCCAAGTAAATAAATAAGTAAGTGTTCGAAATTAATTTATACTATATGCCACTTTATTTTTGTGATAATTTCTTTGCGGAACGAAGGAAAATATATTCATTTTTGACTGAGTGACAATAAGAAATTGGCCAAAAAGAAAAGGCAGAGAGTATAAAAGATAACATTTTTGCTTACTATCGTTTAATTTTGAATACTTACTTAGGTAAAAAGTTAGTTTAAATTTACATTAATAGTGCATAAAAATCAGGGAGTGGCTAAAAATAATATTTAAGCCACTCCCTGATTTTATTCTTGTTTTATCTAAGTATCTAAATATATTTACTTTGTTCTGAATTGAGAATAAGAGAAAATTTCTTTATCAGAATAATGGTGAGCCGGAAAACGAATATATAGGGTTTAACGGGTCTTATATAAATGAGCTTTAGAAATTAATACCGAAAGAGAGATGAGTCATATAGACGTAATGAGTGGTGAGTTTATCTACGTATACTTTATGGCGCTCATTAAAATACCTGTAACCGACTGAAAGAAGAATATAAGTTCGGGCGATTCGAGTTTTAGAAAGATTAAGACCGACACCTAATGCAGAGACGAAATCACCGAAAGTCGGAGAATCTTGTATTGTATTAAAAGAATAGCCGAATTTGGCATTTAAGAAGAATAGGGAAGGACGCTTCCGGAAAGATGTTTGGATCACAGCATAGATAGGAACAAAATTATTACCGCTTTGAACGGCACGGTGAACCCCGGCTCCAATTCCTGCAATATTAAGGAAAGAATTTTTATAACCGACAAGCGCATCAAGATCAAATGTAGACATATCATGGCCTGTCATGTCAATAGATGTCCCTACTTCTGCTCCCCATGTAAAATGAGAATCTGCCAGACTCCGCGATTTATTAGGAAAAAGACTTTCTCGATATTCTGTATTTTCGGAAGATGAGTCAATTTTTAGTTTAGCTGCCGACACACCTGAATCACAGAATATAAAAAATGCAAGAAAAGCAATCGTTTTTAGGATCACTTTTCTTGCGCTTATTTTAGAGATAGTATGTGCCATGATCATTCACCGAGATAACTCTTAAGGAGTTTGCTTTTCTGACCCTTAAGACGTCGTATGGCTTTCTCTTTGATCTGACGGACACGTTCACGAGTAAGGTCGAATTTCGCTCCGATTTCTTCAAGAGTCATCTCCTGACAACCAATTCCGAAAAACATTTTAAGAATCTCGCGTTCTCGATCATACAGCTGTTTAAGAGCTCGATCCACCTCTTTGGAAAGCGATTCCTGATTTAGATTTGCATCGGCCATTGGGCTGTCGTCATTGGGAAGAACATCAAGAAGCGAGTTATCTTCTCCTTCTACGAATGGAGCGTCTACCGAAATATGTCGGCCCGACACTTTCATCGTATCTGAAACCTTATCAACAGGCATATCAAGACGGGCGGCAAGTTCCTCAGGAGAGGGACGGCGCTCGTTCTCCTGCTCGAATTTAGAGAGTTCTTTTGTGATTTTATTGAGAGAACCAACCTGATTGAGCGGAAGACGTACAATTCGAGATTGTTCGGCAAGAGCCTGTAGAATAGACTGACGAATCCACCATACAGCGTAAGAAATGAATTTAAAACCTCTCGTTTCATCAAATTTTTGGGCTGCACGGATTAGGCCGAGATTTCCTTCATTAATAAGATCAGGAAGACTCAGGCCTTGATTCTGATATTGTTTTGCTACAGATACAACGAAACGAAGATTGGCTTTTGTCAGTTTTTCAAGTGCTGCATGATCACCTTTCTTGATTCGTTGCGCAAGCTCAACTTCTTCGCTGGGGGAGATCAGCTCTTCACGGCCAATTTCCTGAAGATATTTGTCGAGAGAGGCGCTTTCGCGGTTGGTAATGGATTTAGTTATCTTTAATTGTCTCATAGGTTCTTCCAAAAAATTGTTGCAAAGATAATAAATTTATTGCATTAATGCAAATGGATATTTTGCAAACACGCAAAAGTGACGGTTGCAATAAAGCATCTGATATATTTATGACCCGGCAACCACGCTCAGTTGTTTTTGCGCTGTTCCCGGGCCATATATATAAGAATTTTTTTACTTCAAAACTTGCTTAACAGAATTAGTTATTATTCAACAGCAAGATTGACTGCGTAATAATACTTCTTTCCTGTTGGATACAGGCCGGAGATTATCATAACTTTATCTTCCGAATCATTATTCATTACGGAATTGTATATTGATTCAACATCATCAGAACTATTAACAGATTTTCCATTAACATCTGTAATAATGAATCCTTCTTTTATTCCGCTGTCGGCAATAGGACCATTTTTAAGTCCGGTAACTTTCACACCTCCTGAAATGCCGAGATTTGTCTTTGTTTCATTTGAAATTTTCATGAATGCACATCCAAGTTCACTGAAATCACCTTTCTTGGTAATTGCCGTGCTACCCTGCAGATTCCTTAAAGTTCCGGTCTTCGTAAATTTCTTATTATCGCGTATGTAAGTTACAGAGATTTTGTCGCCGGGACGGAATTTATTCAATTGTTCTACAAGTTCACCTCTGTTGTGCACCTCAGAACCGTTAATTCCTACAATTACATCATCTTCCAGTAGTCCAAGTTCTTTAGCAGTACTTCTATCAGCTACAGAGGCAATCAGCAGACCTGATTTAGTTGCCGTAATATTTTTTTCTTTAGCCAATTTTGCATCAAGTTCTGTAATCGTACATCCGAGCACAGCTCTCTGAACCGTGCCGTACTGCCGGATATCCGTCATAACTTTCTTAACAATCGTGGTCGGAATGGCAAAGGAGAAGCCGGAATAGCTTCCGGTATTACTATAGATAGCAGAATTGATACCGATAAGTTCTCCTTTTAGATTTACGAGCGCTCCGCCTGAATTGCCGGGGTTAAGCGCTGCATCTGTTTGGATGAATGATTCTATGCTTAGTTTATTTTTGTGGCCGTTCTGACCAAGACTACGAGCCTTTGCACTGATGATACCTGCGGTTACTGTGGAATTAAAGCCGAATGGATTCCCTACAGCAAGCACCCATTCTCCCACTTTTACCGCCTCACTATCACCAAATGTAATGGGGGATAAGGATTTTGCCTCAATTTTGATAAGAGCAAGGTCGGTTGCTTCATCAACGCCTACAATACGTGCGTCGTAGGTTGAGTTATCGTTAAGAAGCACTTCAAGTTTATCTGCCCCATCTACAACATGATTGTTGGTAACGATATAACCATCCTCCGTTATGATAACGCCCGAACCCAACCCGCTTTGAACAGGTTCTGAATTCTTTTTCTGACGCTGCTGGGGTTGTTGCTGCGGACCGAAGAAAAAGTCAAACATCCCGAAAGGATCATAACCTCCGCCGTTTCTATACTGATTTTGGGATTGCGATGCGAAGCTCTTGATACATACTACAGCATTGACCGTTTTCTCGGCAGCCACTGTAAAATCCGTATCAAAGGCAGGAGTTGCGGATGTTTGGATAAATTGTGAATTTTCCGCACATGCCGATAAAGAGGCAATTGAAATAAGTGCGGCTGCAAAAAAATTCAGTTTCTTCATATATTGATGTTTTAAGCGTTAATTTCGATGCATGGATTGGAATCCGTCTATACCTTTTCAGGCAATCTGAATCAAGATGAAATTTAATTATAGACTGCCTGCATAACATTAATGCAAAAAAATAGCCATTATTACATGGCTTAACACAATATTGTTAATTTTAATAGTTTTTAAGACCCCGTTCATGCAATCATGACTTAGGCCCCGACTTAGGCCCCGACTCAAAAATTATATTGAGCCGGGTACGCGTCCAAACATCTTGAATGTACGAATGTAATATGGAGTGTCAATCCTTGAGATCACAACTCCTTTTGATGTGGATGCATGTATGAAACTAACGTCATCAATCATTATGCCGACATGTGAGATTTTGTCAGGATCTTTTCCTGTAGCAAAAAACACAAGATCTCCTACCTTAACATCATCCGGTTCAATTTTTTTACAAAATTCAGCTTGTTTAGCTGAATTCCTCGGTAATTTGATATCACAGATAGAAAGATACACCTGTAAAACCATTCCTGAACAATCTGTGCCGTCTCCTTTGTCAGATTTGGCATAAGCGTATGGCGTTCCAAGCCACTCCATTGCTTCCTCTACTATCTGTTTTTGCTTTTTGCCGGGTTTGGCAGTGTGTATATGCGTTATCTCATGTCGGTTTCCGGTCTTGCCAACATTCTTACGGGATGTGGAACAGGATCCTAATATCAAAATCAGTAAGGGAGATATTATTAGAAAATATAATCTGAATTTTCTTAAAAGATTGCTCATATTATTACATGAGTTATGATTGTACGAAACGATGTGTCAATCGGCCATCTACGGTATTGCGGTCAGAATCGGGAATAGCTCAGAGACTCGGGGAGGCTTTCCTTGGTGTCATCCTAATTCTCAACTCCTTGCATCTTATCCATTCTTATAAACCTTAGAGGCCGTATCAAAATCTCCGTTTTGACACAGCCTCTTCGATGTTGATTGGTATTGGTTTACGCAAGCAGAGGGAGTAAATGGGCCTCAAGATCCGAGAATTTCACAAGGCCAACGCTTCTGGCTGCAACTTCTCCATCTTTAAAGAATAGGACGGTAGGAACGCTTCGTATCATATTCTCGGACACAACTTCATCATTATCATCAATGTTTAATTTTCCGATAATGGCTTTATCTCCATATTTCTCGGCCAGTTCTTCAACGATTGGTCCGAGTTTTACACACGGGCCACACCATGTTGCCCAGAAGTCGATTACCACAACTTTGCCTGAAGCGATAGCTTCTTTAGCTGTCTGATCTGTAAATTCAAGTGCCATATTTTTTTATGTTTGGGAATATTATATTTCTGTTAATGTTTATTATCTTTTTAATTATCATTCCGGAATTCTATAGCGTTTCTATACGATAGGGAATCGAATATGAATCAAGAAGCTCTATAAGCTCTCTGGTGATAGCCACAGGCTTGCGAGAACGAATCTTGGCAGTCTGCCCGGTTTCGAAATCTCGGAGTTCAATAAATAATGTGCCGCTTCTCTCCTTTGTGTCGAGAAGACTGAGTTTGTCGAAAAATTCGTTATTGTCAAATTTTGTGTTGAGAAACACAGTCACGGAATTCGCAATTTTTCCTTTCAGATGTTCGAGATTCTCCACTTGCTCAATTTTCATCATCAGCTTGTTTGGATCATATCGACCGGGAGCATAATTCAATTTAACCATTACCGTATCTCCAACCGTGAAACTATTACGGAAGGTCGAATGGTTATTGCCGAAAAGAGGTATTTCCATTTTTCCGGAGTAATCGTCTATCTCAACGATTGTGAATTCATTTCCGTTGCGAGAAATTTTGGTATTTACATTTGTTACGAGACCGCCTATTTTTAAAGTGGCATCGGCTACCTGCTTCTCCTTGAAATCTTCTGAATTGGCATTGCATCCGTATTTAAGCTCCATATAATAGGGGTCGAGAGGGTGGGCCGAAAGATACATCATTACCATCTCCTTTTCCTTTTCAAGTAATTTCATTCTGTTCCAAGGAACCACTTGCGGAAATGGAGGCTTATTGGTTTCTATTGTTTCTACATCACCAAAGAGACTCATCTGAAGAGAATTCTTGTCATTCTGAATATTTTGACCATATTTTACCAGAAGATCCGTAAATGTTGATTCTCCCATAGGGTGGACAAACATCTCTCTCATCAGACCGAAACAGTCGAATGCTCCGGCCATAGCGAGGTTTTCGATAGCCGCACGGTTGCACGCACTCAGATTTACTCGCTCTACCAGGTCATAAATATCTTTATATGGACCGTTTTTCTCACGCTCAAATATTATCGCATTCACGGCATTTACGCCTACACCTTTGACTGCAGCAAGTCCGAATCGGATTTCACCTTTTTTGTTTACACCGAATTTTTCGACCGACTCGTTGATATCCGGACCTTTCACTTCAAGGCCCATACGCTTACATTCATCCATGTATTTACGCAGTTTATCTGTAGAAGTCATATTCCGGCTCATATTGCCGGCCATATACTCAGCCGGATAATTAGCTTTAAGATACGCCGTCTGATAGGCTACCCAGCTATAACATGTAGCATGGCTTTTATTGAATGCATATGATGCAAATTTCTCCCAGTCGCTCCATATTTTTTCAAGAGATTCGGCCGAATGTCCGTTACCCGTGCCTTGCTCCATAAATTTCTTTTTCAGCTTCTGCATCTTGTCGATCTGCTTCTTTCCCATTGCCTTACGAAGCATGTCGGATTCTCCTCGCGTAAAATTGGCAAGTAGTCTTGAGAGAAGCATCACCTGTTCCTGATAGACTGTCACGCCGTAAGTCTCTTTCAGGTATTTCTCCATTATAGGAATATCATACGTGATGGGTTCCTGACCATGTTTCCTTTTAATGAAGGAAGGGATATAATCCATCGGACCGGGCCTATAAAGGGCATTCATGGCTATAAGATCTTCAAACGTGCTTGGCTGAAGCTCACGTAGATATTTCTGCATTCCGTCTGACTCGAACTGGAAAGTTGAGGTAGTGTTCCCTTTACAATATAATTCAAAAGTGGCTTTATCGTCGAGTGGAATATTATCTATGTCAAGATCTATTCCACGCGTATGCTTAATGTTGGCTAAAGTCTCTTTTATAATGGATAGGGTCTTAAGGCCAAGGAAGTCCATTTTTATGAGGCCTGTTTCCTCAATTACACTTCCTTCATATTGAGTTGATATCACTTTTGTTCCATCCGCATCATTAGCCATTGAGACCGGTACCCAGTCTGTAATATCATCCCTACAGATAATGACTCCGCATGCATGGATTCCGGTTCCACGGATATTCCCTTCAAGCTGCTCGGCATATTTCATCGTCTCCCGGATTCCCTCATTAGGATTATCTTTCTCCGCTGCGAATTCTTTATTATAGAGAAGGCAGTTTTTAAAATTTATTTTCGGCGCTTTGCCATTGACTTCCGGTAAACGTTCAGGCACAAGACGTGCAAGGCGGTTGGCTTCTGACAATGGAACTTCCAGGACCTTTGCAACATCCTTAATCGCCATTTTAGTTGCCATCGTCTGATACGTAATTATATGAGCCACTTTTTCAGCCCCATATTTTTCCGTTACATATTTAAGCACTTCTCCACGACCATCATCATCGAAATCCACGTCGATATCGGGAAGTGATATACGGTCGGGGTTTAGAAAACGCTCAAAAAGCAGATCGTATTTGATTGGGTCGATCTGAGTTATTCCAAGACAATAAGCGGCCGCACTGCCGGCAGCTGATCCACGACCGGGACCGATACTTACTCCTAATTTTTCTCTACCGGTATTGATAAAATCCTGCACGATAAGAAAATAACCCGGGAAACCCATTGTCTTCATTATATAAAGCTCAAACTTCAGGCGCTCCGCTACTTCTTCCGGGAGTGGATTTCCGTAGCGTTTTACGGCTCCATCCATTGTGAGTTTCTCCAGATAATCTGCTTCAAACTTGATTCGATATAACTTATCGTAGCCTCCAAGTCGATCTATTTTTTTTCGTGCTTCTTCTTCAGATAAGACGACATTTCCGTTCTCATCCTGCGTAAATTCATCAAAAAGCTCTTTTTCAGTAATACGGCTGCGATACTCCTCCTCAGTTCCGAATTCCTTGGGAATTTCGTAGAATGGCATGATGGGAGCATGATTAATCGTGTATGGTTCTACTTTATCAAGAATCTCCTGGGTGTTGGCAATTGCTTCAGGAATGTCTTTGAATATTTCGGCCATCTCTTCCGGTGTTTTAAGCCATTCCTGCTTTGTGTAATGAAGACGAGGTTCGTAAAACGATTTCTGCATCGACACGCAGATAAGACGGTCGTGAGCCTCCGCATCATCTTCAAACGTGAAATGAACATCGTTGGTGGCCACGAGCTTGATATCATATTTGCGGGCAAGCCTTACCAGATGTTCGTTTACCCGCATTTGCTCAACGTAAACCTCTTTGTTAGCATTCTCTTTGAATGTCTGATGTCGTTGAAGCTCAATATAATAATCGTCACCAAAAGTATCTTTATACCATTTTACGCGTTCCTCCGCCTTTTCAAGTTCATCATGCATAATGAATTGCGGGATTTCACCACCCAGACAAGCCGAACAGATAATCAATCCTTCACGATGACGTTTAAGGTCTTCACGATCTGTTCTCGGTTTGTAGTAATAGCCTTCAGTCCAAGCCCGGCTCACGAGCTTTATAAGGTTATGATAACCTACACTATTTTTTGCAAGAACTATCAAATGATAACCATTATCGGTCTTGTCTTTCTTTTCAAGCATGCTGTTGCGTGCCACATACATCTCACATCCAAGAATCGGCTTGAATTTTTTTTCATCATCAAGCTTCGAATTGACTTTCTCAACGTAATTGAAAAACTCCTTGATGCCAAACATATTTCCGTGATCTGTAAGAGCCATTCCGCGCATTCCATCGGCAATAGCTTTATCAACCAGTTCCGGAATCGCTGCTTTTCCGTCAAGAAGACTATATTGAGAGTGAACGTGTAGATGGGTGAATTGAGGCATTACTTACTTTTTTTGGCAGTTTTAATTTTATCCGAATGCATGAAGCAGAGAAGCAATTGTCTTTTCGGAATTTTTACGGAATGCAAAGATAGCAATAGAAGTCAATTTCTGCAATGATAAAGGTTAGTTTTATTTGTGATTTTATTGGATTGAATCTAATATTATTTTTATATTTGTAAAAAATTAACAAAAGTCGTAAGGCTTTTTTAATAAGGTTTTAATTTTCAAGTAAAAAATATCATACCATGAGCACAAATCGAATCAGACTGTCGTCGGATTATCCGGAAATGCCCTCATTTAAAGCCGGAATCAGAAGAGCTCCCGACCGTGGTTATACTCTCACACCGGAGAAAACCGTGACAGCTTTGAAAAATGCATTGCGTTATCTTCCTACCGAACTTCATGAAAAAGTAATCCCGGAATTTCTTGAGGAGTTAAGGACAAGAGGAAGGATCTATGCTTACAGATGGCGTCCGGAAGGCGATCTCAAGGCAAAACCTATTGATGAATATAAAGGGAAGTGTCTTGCCGGAAAAGCATTTCAGGTGATGATCGATAATAATCTTTGTTTTGATATAGCATTATATCCATACGAACTTGTGACTTATGGTGAGACGGGCCAGGTTTGTCAGAACTGGTTGCAATATCGTCTTATTAAGAAATATCTTGAGGAACTCACCGAAGATCAGACTCTGGTTGTCGAATCCGGCCATCCGCTTGGTCTTTTCCCATCAAAGAAAGATGCTCCGCGTGTAATAATAACCAATGCCATGATGGTCGGACTCTTTGATAATCCTCACGATTGGCATGAGGCAATGCAGATGGGAGTGGCCAATTACGGACAGATGACAGCGGGAGGATGGATGTATATCGGGCCGCAGGGAATCGTTCATGGAACATTCAATACTCTTCTTAATGCCGGCCGAATGAAACTCGGTATTCCTCAGGATGGCGATTTGCGCGGACATTTGTTTGTATCTTCCGGACTTGGAGGAATGAGTGGCGCTCAGCCTAAAGCTGCTGAAATTGCAGGAGCTGCCGCAATAATTGCTGAAGTGGATATGTCGAGAATAAAGACAAGATATGATCAAGGCTGGGTGAGTGAAATCACATCTGATATAGAGGAGGCCTTTGCCCTTGCAGAGGCAGCTATGGAGGCTAAGAAACCTATCTCAATCGCTTATCATGGAAATGTTGTTGATCTGTTGGAATATGCTGTGAAGCATAACAAGAAGATTGAACTGCTATCCGATCAGACTTCATGCCATGCAGTCTATGAGGGTGGTTATTGTCCCGCATCTCTCTCTTTTGAGGAGCGTACGGAAATGCTTCATGAAAATCCTGAGGAATTCCGACGTCATGTCGATGACTCGCTTCGACGTCATTATGATGCTGTGAAAGCGCTTGTGGAACGCGGCACGTACTTCTTCGACTATGGCAATTCGTTTATGAAATCCATCTATGATGCCGGAGTGAAGGAAATTTCTAAAAATGGTATTGATGATAAGGACGGCTTTATCTGGCCTTCATACGTGGAGGATATAATGGGCCCGATGCTTTTTGACTATGGTTACGGCCCGTTCAGATGGGTTTGCCTCAGTGGAAAACATGAAGATCTTGTTAAGACTGATCAGGCTGCCATGGAATGTATAGATCCGGATCGTCGTGGACAGGATCGCGATAATTATAACTGGATTCGCGATGCTGAGAAAAATGCACTTGTTGTGGGCACTCAGGCTCGGATCCTATACCAAGATGCAATGGGTCGGCTGAAAATCGCACTGCGGTTTAATGAAATGGTAAGAAATGGAGAAGTAGGACCGATTATGCTGGGACGTGACCATCATGATGTGAGCGGAACAGATTCTCCATTCCGCGAGACCTCCAATATTAAGGATGGTTCGAACGTAATGGCGGATATGGCTGTCCAGTGTTTTGCCGGCAACTGTGCGCGCGGAATGAGTCTTGTGGCTCTTCATAACGGAGGCGGTGTCGGAATCGGGAAAGCCATAAACGGTGGTTTCGGCATGGTCTGCGATGGCTCTGAAAGAGTAGATGAGATTCTGCGTCAGGCAATGCTTTGGGATGTTATGGGCGGTGTGGCGCGTCGTAGCTGGGCAAGAAACCAAAATGCAATGGAGACTGTGAAAGAATGGAATGATACACAGGCTGAAAATGGTTTTATGATTACAGAACCTTTCATTGCGGATGATGAAATGGTAAAAAAATACATGAATTAATCGGGAGTCGAATCAGATATGAAACAGATTATCGAATGTGTTCCCAATTTCTCGGAGGGACGCGATATGCAGGTAATAAAAGCTATTACCGATGAAATAGAAAAAGGGGGAGAGGTGAAGCTTCTGGATGTCGATCCGGGTGAGGCGACAAATCGTACGGTTGTAACATTTGTCGGAGAACCTGATGCTGTTGTGGAGGCCGCACTTCGCGGAATGAAGAAAGCTGCCGAACTTATAGATATGCGTCATCATCATGGTGCCCATCCGCGTATGGGTGCCACTGATGTGTGTCCGCTTATCCCCGTTAGCGGAATAAGTCTTGAAGAATGTGCGGCTCTGGCAAGAAAACTGGCTGAACGTGCGGCTGACGAACTCGGAATACCATGTTATTGTTATGAGGCTGCGGCTTTTACTCCGGAAAGAAAGAACCTTGCAGTATGCCGGGATGGAGAATATGAAGGATTGTCCGAAAGAATGGGCGGAGAGAAAGGACCCGATTTCGGTAACCGTAAATTTGATGAAAATGTTGCACGCACGGGTTGTACTGCTGTCGGTGCGCGTGATTTTCTGATCGCTGTAAATTTTAACCTTAACACTACTTCTACCCGTCGGGCAAATGCAATTGCTTTTGATGTCCGTGAAAAGGGACGTCCGATGCGTGAAGGAGGAAAACCAAATGGTAAACCTATCAAAGATGAGCATGGGAATACCATTATGATTCCCGGAACTCTTAAAGGAACTAAGGCTATCGGATGGTTTATTGATGAATATGGAATCGCTCAGGTCTCCATGAATATCACCGACATGGGAGTCACACCACTTCATAAGGCTTTTGATGAGGTTTCCCGGGCAGCCTCGGCACGTGGTTTGCGTGTTACGGGTACGGAAATTGTTGGTCTGGTTCCGAAACGAGCAATTATTGAGGCCGGTAAGCATTATCTACGCATACAGCAGCGTTCACTCGGCATTCCTGAAAAAGAGATTATGAAGATTGCCGTGAAATCGATGGGTCTTGATGAACTCAAGCCTTTTGTTGCTGAAGAGAAAGTGATCGAATACATGCTTGAGTCAGACAATTCCAAGAAGAAACTTGTTGATCTCACTGTCGCCGGATTTGCTGATGAGACAGCTTCCGAATCTCCTGCTCCCGGTGGAGGGTCTATTTCTGCATATATGGGTGCCTTAGCTGCGGCTTTGGGAACAATGGTTGCTAATCTTTCTGCTCATAAGGCCGGTTGGGATGAGCGTTGGGAGGAATTTTCCGATGTAGCTGAGAAAGGCCGTAGATTACAAGACCGACTCATCACTCTTGTGGATGAAGATACTGAGGCATTTAATAGAATTATGGCTGTATTTGCCATGCCAAAGAATACAGAAGCGGAAAAAGCATTACGCAAACAAGCTCTTGAGGAGGCAACCCTTTTTGCAACCGAAGTGCCCTTGCAAACAATGAAAATATCATTTGATTGTTTTGAAATTCTCAAGGAAATGGCAGAGAAAGGTAATCCTTCATCAGTGAGCGATGCCGGTGTTGGAGCTCTTGCGGCCAGAGCGGCTGTGCGTGGGGCATATCTTAATGTAAAAATTAATGCTGCCGGCCTTAAAGATAGAGAGATAGCTGAAAAACTTCTTGGCGAGGCCGACGAGATTGCCCGGATGGCTGATGAGAAAGAGAAGGAAATAATAGCTGTTGTTGAAAAGGTAATTGAAGGAATATGAGAAATCTGATTATCAGAAATGCTCATCTTGTCACTCCCCGGGGTTGCGCCGCGAGAAAAGGTGAAGAAATGAGTGATCTCTTCGAATTGGAAAAAGCAACTATTGTTGTTGAAGAGGGTCTTATTTCATACGTCGGATCTGTGGAAAATATACCGGTTAGAGAAGGTCTTGAATATATTGAGCTTGATGCTTCCGGAAGAATTGTTCTTCCGGGATTTGTAGATTCGCATACTCATCTTGTTTTCGGAGGTTATCGGCCTGATGAATTCGAATGGCGGATGAAAGGGGAGTCTTATATGAGCATTATGGAGCGTGGCGGCGGTATTCAGTCTACTGTAAACAACACGCGTACTGCCTCCGTAACAGAGCTGAAAAAGAAAGCGTCGTGGTTTATCAACAGAATGGTTGAGATGGGCGTGACAACCTGCGAGGCTAAGAGCGGTTATGGGCTTGATCTCGAGAACGAGCTTAAAATGCTTGATGTAATTTCTTCATTATCCGCAGACCCGAATCTTAAACTACATCTGGTTTCCACTTTTCTTGGTGCACATGCTGTGCCTGCAGAATATAAAGGACGCACCGGCGAATATGTGGATCTGATTATAGAAAAAATGCTTCCTGCCGCAAAAGGGAAGGCTGACTTCTGTGATATTTTTACGGAGAAAAATGTATTCGAGATTGAAGATTCAAGACGTCTTCTTAATGCGGCGCGATCACTTGGATTCCAACTTAAGTTGCATGCTGATGAGATAGTTACACTCGGCGGAGCGGAGCTTGCCGCAGAGCTGGGTGCCGTGTCGGCCGACCACCTCCTTCATGTAAGCGACGCCGGTATCAAGGCTATGGCTGAAAAAGGAGTTGTTGCAACCCTACTTCCTCTGACGGCATTTTCTTTGAAGGAACCATTTGCGCCTGCCCGTAAGTTCATTGAGGCAGGGGCAGCTGTTGCACTTGCTACTGATCTTAATCCCGGCTCTTGTTTCAGCGGTTCAATTCCTCTTACAATTGCATTAGCGTGTATATATATGAATATGACCGTCGAAGAGACGATCACTGCCTTGACTCTGAATGGCGCGGCTGCCCTCGGTCTGGCAGAAGAACGTGGTTCAGTGGAAGTTGGGAAACATGGAGATCTGCTTATTCTCGAATTTGATAATTATAGAATGCTGCCATATTACGTTGGGATGAACTGTGTGAAAACGGTGATTTCTCAAGGTCGTATTGTTGCACAAAATTTTTAACTTATGAATAACGAAAAAACATACGCTATCGGCTCGTCACAACTTACGTACGATCTGATTGAAAAAATACTTAAGGATGATCTGAAACTTGTTCTTTCAGAAGAAGCCAGGGCAAGAATTGAGCGTTGTCGTGATTTTCTTGATTATAAGACAGATGAAACTTCCGTGCCTATTTATGGGGTAACAACGGGGTTCGGTTCGCTGTGTAATAAACATATCTCACGCGATGAGCTTTCTGAACTTCAGGAGAATCTTGTCAAGAGTCATTCATGCAGTGTGGGGACACCTGTTGATAAAACTGTAATTAAACTTATGCTCCTCTTGAAGGCTCATGCTTTGTCTATGGGATTCAGCGGTGTGCAGGTTCAGACAGTCGAGAGAATACTCGATCTCTACAATAATGATATACTTCCGGTGGTTTTCGATCGTGGTTCACTCGGTGCATCCGGCGATCTGGCTCCTCTTGCCAATTTGTTCCTTCCGCTTATCGGAGAGGGAGAAGTATATTACAAAGGCAACCGGATCAGAAGCTCTGAGGCCCTGAATATTTGTGGATGGAAACCTATAAAACTTAAATCGAAAGAAGGTCTTGCACTTCTTAACGGCACACAATTCATGAGTGCGAACGGTATTAAGGCTCTTATCGATGGATGGCATCTTGTAAATTGTTTCGACCTTTTCGGCGCAATGTCACTTGAGGCTTTTGATGGAAGAATAGAACCTTTTCAGGATTGTCTGCAGCAGGTGCGTCCTCATCCCGGACAGATTGAAACAGCTGCTGTATTCCGTCGTTTGCTGAAAGGGAGTGAAATTATTGCGCGTGAAAAAGAGCATGTTCAGGATCCGTATTCTTTCCGTTGCATTCCTCAGGTCCATGGAGCGGTAAAAGATGCGATGGTTCATGTCACAAATGTCCTTCATATCGAGATAAATTCGGTTACAGACAACCCCACAGTTTTTCCTGATGAAGATTTAGTGCTTTCCGGAGGAAACTTTCATGGAGAGCCGATAGCTCTTGTTTTCGACTATATGGGGGTTGCTCTTCATGAACTTGGAAATATTTCTGAAAGACGTGTCGCACAGCTTATTCTCGGACAAAGAGGATTACCGGAATTCCTCGTTGCTAAACCTGGCCTAAATTCCGGATTTATGATCCCGCAATATGCAGCCGCTTCTATGGTTAGTCAGAATAAGATGTATGCATGGCCCGCATCATGCGATTCTATCGTAAGTTCAAATGGACAGGAAGATCTTGTCTCAATGGGAGCAAATGCTGCTACAAAACTTCATAAGATTATTGATAATCTGAAGTATATTGCCGCGATTGAGCTTATGAATGCCGCTCAGGGTATAGATTTCAGACGTCCGCTTAAATCAAGTCCCTATATTGAGGAAGTGATGCGAGAATTCCGCCGTCAGCTTCCATTTGTGGAAGATGATGTTGTAATGGCTGACTATATTGCCAAGACAATGGAATTTCTTGATAATTTTGATGTTGTAATAGAGAAAGTGTAAGGATGAAAAAAAAATATACTCCCGAGGAGCTTAGAAATCGTCATTCTGTCAGATCCTTCTCTGTAAAGCCTGTAGATGAATCGTTGGTTAATAAGCTGAAAAGCATTGTAACTATGATCAATTCGCATGAGTCCGGTCTAAATTTTCAGCTTGTTTTCAATGATGGGAACCCTTTTAGAGGATTTACGCGGAGTTATGGCATGTTTAAGAACGTCTCTAACTATCTCGCGTGTGTGATTGATCCTTCTTTCCCTAATGCTGCCGAACGTGCCGGATTTTTTGCTCAACAATTTGTTATGGAGGCCGTCACTCTTGGTCTTGGAACGTGTTTCGTCGGAGGCACGTTCTCCCGTAAGGATTGTAACGTCTCGGTAAGGGTTTACGAAAATATTCCCTTCATTGTTGCATTCGGGTATCCTGAAGGAAAGCCTAAAGGAGTATATGGTTTCTTTACCGGATTGATGCATAGAAAAGATAAGAAGCCCCGCGAATTTTTCGCGGGGCCCGATTCGCTCTATGATGAAGCTATTAATAAATTCAGCTTTTTGACGACCGGTCTTGAAGCTGTTGCTTCAGCTCCATCTTCCCTGAATCGACAACCTGTCCGGCTGACATTGAAAAATGCAGAAGGGGAGAATTCTATTGTTGCATTCACATCGGGAAGTTATGAGAAGGAGGCCGTTGATCTCGGAATTGCAAAATTTAACTTTGCTTCTGCTGTTGGTGGAGACTGGGAATGGGGGCCTGATTCTTTATTTTATCCGGATCAGGCGTAGTCCATCTAAAAATTTATGTCTTGCTGCCTTATTTATTATCTCCTCAATTCAAGACGTACTACATTCTCAACGTGATGGGTATGTGGAAACATATCAACGGGCTGAACATCCGTGACTCTATATTTTGAATCAAGTAAAGCCAGATCACGGGCCTGAGTGGCAGGATTGCAACTAACGTAAACGATTACTTCCGGAGCTGCATTTAGAATCACTTTTATCACGTCTTCATGCATTCCGGCTCTCGGAGGATCAACAATCATAACATCCGGTCTGCCATGTTGTCTGATAAATTCATCAGTCAATATATCTTTCATATCTCCTGCGTAAAACAGCGTATTGTCGATGCCGTTCACTTTTGAATTGAGACGAGCATCGGCAATCGCTTCTTCTACATATTCTATTCCGATTACTTTATCAGAATTCTTTGCAACGAAATTGGCAATCGTGCCGGTTCCGGTATATAGATCATATACAAGAGGTTTCTTTTCCGGTTCGAGCGCGACTTCAAGTCCGGCAAAACGTCGAGCCACTTTATAAAGCTCGTGAGCTTGTCGGGAGTTTGTCTGATAGAAAGATTTGGCGTTGATTCTGAATTTGAGTCCATCCATATCTTCTTCTATATATTCGCGTCCGCGACAGACCTTAATTTCCTGATCAGATATGGTATCGTTAAGTTTGAGATTGATTACATATAATAAGGATGTGATCTCAGGAAATTTATCAGCTATTGAATTCATAAGAAGATTAATGTTTTCAGGATCATTCTCTCCGAAAACAACGCAAACCATTATTTGGCCTGTGGTAAGCACACGTATCATCAATGTACGTAAAAGCCCCTTGTTTTCCCGGATATTATAAAAGGAAAGGCCAAGGCGTTGCGCCTCTTCGTAGATGAAATTCCTTATTTTATTCCCCGGTTCTGCCTGCAGTCTGCAATCATCGATATGGTATACTTTATCGAAAGCGCCGGGAATATGAAAGCCGAGTGCATCCGGAGAATCAGTAAATTCTTTTCCGGATTTTACATCTTCCCACGTACGCCACTTTTTATTGGAAAAAGTATATTCCATTTTGTTGCGGTATTCCCATATTTTATCAGAACCGAGAATAGGGCTTATCTCCGGCAACTCAATTTTCCCAATTCTCTGCAAGGCATCGACAACATTCTGTTGCTTGGTCCGTAGTTGCTCGGAGTAGGGGATATGTTGCCATTTACACCCTCCGCATATCGTGAAATGTCGGCATTCCGGATTCACCCGCAAGGGGGAAGGGGTGATTAGCCTCTCAATATGTCCCTCAGCATAGCTTCTTTTCTTCTTATCAATTTTTATATCAGCTATATCTCCGGGCGCGGCAAAGGGAACAAAGACAACGATAGGCGTTTCGTCCGTCTCTTTCATTTTAACGCGTGCCACAGCTTTTCCTTCAGCGCCAATTGATGTTATTTCAACTGATTCAAGAAGAGGAAGGTCTTTCTTTTTTCGTGCCATTCAATTGTAATATGTATGGAAACTTAACCTTAAAATAGGGCTCGGTTTCGGTTTATTTTCGAATAAAATTTGAGATACTGCCTGAAAAAACAGTTAAGTTGCATCTCACACTGCAAAATTACGTAAAAAAATAATGAAGTTCTGCCAACATTTTATTAAATTTGCGTGTAGCATATAAAGAACCATGAAATTTGCTAAATGTAACTTAGTAAGTATTCATAAATTGTATTTAGTAAGTGTTTAAAATTAAGAATAAATAATCGGAAGATTTTTGTGTGGAAGTTTAGTTGCGGAATTTAGATTTTGCATTCCTATCCGACTGAATAACATAAATAAATTAATCTCAAACGATGAGTTTAATTATTTAGATTACAAAACCACGTTAAAATCGATTAATTTTAAATATCTGCTCAATTTGAATACTTTTTTATAAAAGATAATATTAAGAAAAACTTAATCTAAGTCATATTTAAACATAAAAACCTCTATGGCAAAAAAAATCTATACGTTCGGCGACGGCAAAGCCGAAGGTAATGCGTCGATGAGAAACCTCCTCGGCGGTAAAGGTGCGAATCTCGCAGAGATGAATCTTCTCGGTATGCCGGTTCCTCCCGGTTTCACTATCACAACCGAAGTCTGCACCGAATATACCCAGTATGGCCGTGACGCAGTCGTAAAAGACATCAAGGCCGATGTTGAGAAAGCAATAGCTCATGTTGAGCAGCTCACCGGTAATAAATTTGATGATCCATCCAACCCGCTCCTTGTTTCTGTTCGTTCAGGTGCCCGTGCTTCTATGCCCGGTATGATGGATACCGTGCTCAACCTCGGTATGAACAATGCTACTGTAGAGACAATGGCTGCCAAGAGCGGCAATCCACGTTTCGCATGGGATAGCTATCGTCGTTTCGTTCAGATGTATGGCGATGTTGTTCTCGGTATGAAACCGAAGAGCAAGACTGATATCGATCCATTCGAAGCAATTATGGATCAGGTAAAAGAGGAAAAAGGCGTTAAATTTGATAACGAACTTGATGTCGATGATCTTAAAGAACTCGTAAAACGTTTCAAAGCAGCAGTTAAGGAATATACCGGCAAAGATTTCCCCGAGTCAGCTTGGGAACAGCTTTGGGGTGGTATCTGCGCTGTATTCGACAGCTGGATGAACGAGCGTGCTATCCTCTATCGCCGCATGAACCAGATTCCCGAAGAGTGGGGCACCGCTGTAAATGTTCAGGCTATGGTTTACGGTAACATGGGCGATAACTCCGCTACAGGTGTTGCCTTCAGCCGTGATGCTGCTACCGGTGAAAATATCTTTAATGGTGAATACCTTATCAATGCTCAGGGTGAGGATGTTGTTGCCGGTGTTCGCACTCCGCAGCAGATCACTATCGAAGGTTCTCGTCGTTGGGCTAAACTTCAGGGTATTTCTGAAGAGGAACGCCATGCTAAATATCCCGCTCTTGAAGAGTCTATGCCTGACTGTGCTGCAGAGCTTATCGCTATCGCACACCGTCTCGAAGACTACTATAAAGATATGCAGGATATGGAGTTCACCATTCAGGATGGCAAACTCTGGATGCTCCAGACTCGTAACGGTAAGCGTACAGGTGCCGCTATGGT
>CAZOPN010000031.1:0-25696 GCA_964581685.1 uncultured Sangeribacter sp.
AGAAATAAAACAACAGACAAACTATAACGCTTATGAAAAAAATTTACTCTTTTCTTGCAACCTCTGCGTTGCTCGTTGCAGGCATCGGTGCCGTCTCCGCTATGCCTGAAGATGCCACCCCGGTATTGAACCCGGAATCAGCCGACGGATGGACAAAATTTTCAGCATCGGGTAATTCCGGTACTACCTTCGTAACAGGGCAAAGTGCTGCTAATCCACCGAGCGGAAGTTATTCATGGAGCCTATGGAATTATGCAGAAACAGAGAAAAATATCTGGCTCTCCACTCCGAAAATGGAACTTTCAGCCGGAATCGAGTATGCTCTGGAATATAGCTATCAAACTTGGGAAAATTTCAAGATTTCAAATTTTGAAATTTATTTAACTGACTCCCAGATAACATCCCAAAACCTGGCTGATGAAGCTGCCCTCCTTACTCCTATATTTTCTGTGTCGGACATGACGGCTAATAAAAATGAATGGCTTAATTCTGATACCATAAAATTTACCGGAGATGGTGAAAAGTATATTATCTTTCATGTAAGCGGAGCTTGCCAAGGACGTTTCTCAATTGCTGATGTAGTTGTCTACCCACTTGTAGCTCCTACTCCCAAACCGCTGGCTCCTACCGACCTGACGGCAACCCCGGATGCTGACGGCGAGCTGTCGGTTGAACTGACATGGACGCTCCCCGTTCTGGACACTGACGGAGAGGCTCTTACCGGCGAAAATGCAATTACCGGGATAAACATTTACCGTGACGATGAAAAAATAACGACTCTTGAAGAGACTGTAACAACCTTTACCGATACGGAAGTAACCGGCCTTGCAACCGGCAATCATTCATACGCCGTAAGTGCTTTCACAGCCAATGGGGAAGGAGAGAAATCTGAAACCGTTGCTGCCGGTTGGGTTGGTCCGTGGGCTTTCAGCGAGACAACAGTCTCCGTATCGAGCGACAATCCTGCTGCAGACAATGTATGGAGCTATTCGCGTAATAACACTTCATTCGTAGTAAGAGCTCAGAGCTATACCAACGGGCTCCCTTCGGAATCCGGAATTACCAACAGTGTTCAGACATGGAATAATAATCTTCTCTCTGATATCAATGCCTGGATCTCTTCTCCGCGCCTCGATATGCCGGTCGGCAAGACGTTCAAAATCTCTTTCTACTATCGTTTCAATCCTAACGCAGATACAGAAGTAGGGAATCTTTCAGCATACATGGCTGCCGCACGCGCCTCAGAATCTGAAGAGAATGAAGCGTCCGCCCTCGCCGGGACAAAAATTCTCGATGTTTCGGCAACCAAAGGAGAAATCAGTTCAAGCACCCCCTGGGAATATTTTGTATATAAGGGCTTTGTTGCTGCCGAAACTCCGCAATACCTCAATTTCCATATCTCCGGAGATGTCTGCAAAGGTATCTATATCGCCGGGCTTACGGTGGAGGAATATGTCGAAAAACCGTTTACTCCCGCTGCTCCCACCAACCTTACTGCTACGGCTGCCGCAGCCCAGAAGCTGGAGGTGAACCTGAGCTGGACCAATCCCACGGAAGATATCGACGGCCTCGCATTCGAGGATGGCGTAGCCGTAGAGCAAGCATACATCTATCGTGATGAGAGCGAAGAGCCTGTGGCTACAATCGAAGGCAATGTAAACAGCTTCACCGATTCAGAAGAATATGGTCTTACCGCCGGCGAACATTCATATAAGGTGAAAGTAGTGGTAAAAGGTGCTGTAAGCGATTTCTCAAATGAGGCAAGCGTGAGCCATGTCGGTCCCGCCACTCCGCAGGAACTCCCCTGGAACCCCGTAATAGTCAATCTATCGAACGATGAATTCAATACATTGTGGGCAACCTATAAGACGACTTCAACCTCTCCTTCCTGGACAAACCGTCCTGCCGGCATCTTCCTTATCAATAATAATTATGCCGATGCCGATTCATGGTTGATCTCCGCACCGCTCGTTCTTGACGGCATGGACGGAATCATCGTCACATATTCTCTTTCAACCAATGTATCTTCTTTCTCACCCGATGTCGAGATAGGACTTGTAGACTCCACGGAACCTTCGGCTTTCGTCTCCAACGTTGTTAAAGCCTCATTCGGAGAGTCGAATCAGGCCTTCATAACAATTCCTCAGGCAGAAGCTGCAAGAGCTGCACTTCCCGTTTACCGTCTTGCATTCCGCGATGTTACAGCAACTCCGGAGAGCGGCTACAACCTTACTCTCTCGGAACTTGCCGTTGCAGACAACCCCAACACCGGCATAGCGGTTATTTCCGCATCGGGAGAGGATGTTGAAATCTATGACCTTAACGGACGTCGCATCGCCGGAAAAGGAGAGATGGAGAAAGGTGTCTACATAATCCGCTCCGGAAATGGCAAAGTTTCAAAAATAATGAAATAATTCTAACAACAATATGTATAAGAAATCTTTAGTTTCACTTATAAGCTGTGCGCTGCTGGCGGGATTCCTGCCGGCAGACGCTCAGAAGCGTGGCCGGCTTGACTTATCGAAGACTCGTCCGGAGAGGGTGGAAGTGACCGAAGCTGCCACAACCCCTGCGCGTCTCACGCTTGATAACCCGGTGTTCCCGTTAGGTACTTCCCGCAAAACGACACCGCACGATATCTCCGTCCGCCCCGGCGCTCAGGAGGTTAAGAATGAAGGGCGCAGAAAGGCTCCCGGTTTTGTGCTTGGCGACGGAACCGAAATATACGGTTCGTTGATTTATTCCAACTCCTGGGCACAGACCACCGGAAGTTACGGTATCTATTCTTTCCCGGCGTCAGAATATCAGCTTCCCAAACTCGTCTACAATCAGGGATCCTACGAGGCTAACGGAGGCGGTTGCTACCATAACGGAAAATATTACTGGAATTCGTTTGTATATACAGATGAAATGGGCTACACGTTCACTACTTTCTGTACATACGATTTCAATACAAAAGAATTTACAAAAAATATTCTGTCTTTTATTAACGACAACTTCGATCTGCAGCAAATCACGAATGGCCTGACATACGACCCCACATCCGACCGTATTTTCGCCCTCGGAAACATTAAGGTAGTAGACGAGACCGGTGCTATCGCACGTTATTATCCCTCTTTTTCAGAGATGGATCCTTACACCGGATTCGTAACCCCGATTGCTCAGATCCCGCAGATGATCGCTATCGCTTCCGACCAGGGAGGCCGCATTTATGCTATATCCAAAGGCGAGAAAGCTGCTTTATACAACATCAATAAGGCAACCGGAGACTGCACCCTTATAGGTGAAACCGGCATTTCAGCCGATTTCGCACAGTCTATGGCGTTTGATCCCGTCACCGGTAAACTTTACTGGGCTGCGATCCAGAGCAACGGCAAATCGGCTCTATACGTAGTGAATATTGAGACCGGAGAAGCATCTCCTATTATGAACTTCGAAAATAACGAAGAATATACCGGACTCTATATCCCGGCTCCGGCTGTTGAAGCTACTGCTCCTGCGGCAGTATCCGATCTGTCGGCCAGCTTTACCAACGGCGCTCTATCCGGCACAATCACCGTCAAAGCTCCTGAAGCCGATTATAGCGGCACTCCCCTCACCGGCAATATCGAAATCAGTTTCGTCACCGACAATGGGGAGCCGGAGAAAAAGACTGTTAGTCCGGGAGCAAGCGTCAGCTTCTCACGTACTCTCACCGAGGGTATTCACTCCTTTACAGCCTTCGCTTCAAATGCAGCCGGAGATGGCCCCAGAATTGCCCGATCAGTATATGTAGGTATTGATGCTCCGGCAGCAGTAAGCAATCTTACACTCGTCTCTACCGACGACGGTAAGGCTCACATCTCATGGGATGCGCCTGTTACGGGACGTCACGAAGGATATATAGATCCTTCACAACTCACTTATACCGTAAAACGTCTTCCGGAAGGAGTGACAGTTGCAAAGAATATCACCAGCTGCTATTTCACCGATCCTGTCGATGTTCCTGCCGGCAACTTCTCTTACGAAGTTATTCCAAGTTGCGGCGGACGCGAAGGTGTGGCTGCAGAAACTGCAACCGCTCTATTCGGTAAGGGCACCGGACTCCCCTGCCGTTTCAGTCTTGACTCAAAAGAGGAATACGATCTATTTACCGTTATCGATGCCAATGAAGATTGGGACGGTCAATATAAATGGGGTGGTTGGATGTATGGCCCCGAATTTAAATATGCATCTGAAGAAGACGGAAATTGCGCTGTCTACGGATTTCATCCCGATAATGCCGCCGACGACTGGCTCATCACTCCTCCTGTCGGCGTGGAGAAAGGAAAGAAATATCGTCTCACATTCTCTCTCTGGACAAAGGGACAGCCAGAGACCATCGAAGTGACAGCCGGCCCGGCCAACACTATAGCCGCACAGAGGGTAGTTATTCCCAAAACAGATTATAAACATACCGATCATCAGCAATTCACAGCAGACTTCACTGCTGAATCTGACGGTAATTATTTCATTGGTTTCCATATCACCTCAAAGAAGAAGCAGTTCTATGCTTTCATCTCTGATATTATGGTAGACGAAGTGCCTGATACGGATGCTCCCTCCGCTGTTACCGATTTAACTGCTACGGCTGCTGCCGGTGGTGAAAACAAAGCTACACTCTCCTTTACGGCTCCCTCCACAACAGTTGATGGCACCCCTCTTTCCACAATCGATAAGATTGAGATTTTCTATGGAGTAGAATCCAAACCTTTAGAAACTCTCGCGGCTACCCCGGGTAAGAAGCTTACCTGGACCGATGAGAACGTTGCCGGTCCCGCGGAATATCGCATTGTTCCTTATGCCAACGGCAAAGCGGGCGAAAAAGCTGTTGTAAGCCTTTTCGTGGGTTGGGACACTCCCCTCGCCGTAACCGATGCCTCCGTAACCGATGCCTCCGGACATCCGGTTATAACATGGACGGCACCCACCGAAGGCGTTAATGGAGGATATATAGATCCGTCAAAACTCACATATACCATCTATCGCTATGAGGACGATCTGGAAATCGTGAAACGCAATCTCTCGGGAACCACATACACCGACAACGAACTCTCTGCCGAACCTATGCAGCATCTGGTTGCCTACGTAATCGTGCCCCAGAGCCCTCACGGTTATGGAGAGCCGGCTTCGACCGACTATATAGTATATGGAAATCCTTATAAGGGCGAATTCACTGAATCGTTCGCGGATGTTTCGGTAAGTTCCACACCATGGGTGATGTATCGTCTCAAAGGCTCCGTGCAGAACTGGAGCGTGACCTCATCAGGATCCAATCCCTATTGTGTTCCGGTTGATCAGGATGGAGGTCTCGCTGTCTATCGTGCCGAGGGTCGGGTTGGCGATGAAGGCCTGCTGGTTACTCCCAAGCTCGATATTTCCACAATTTCTTCTCCTGTGCTTTCATTCTATTTCTATCATAATTATACGGATGAACATGAAGCCTGGGATGAAGGTTTTGAAGACCGCATGATCCCGGAAGTTATGCTTCCCGATGGGTCGCGCGAGGCTCTTCACGATCCTATCTATGTGGATGATCTCGGAACAGGATGGCTCAAATATAGCTGTGATCTCACGAAATATAAGACTCAGCCTTACATTCGTATCGCTCTTCACGGCATAACGGCAATGGAGCAGGATATCTATGTGGATCGTCTGCAAATCACGAATCTCATCTCAAACGATCTCCAGGCATACGCTTTTACAGGTCCGCGAAATGTTGAGGCCGGTAAAGACGCTTCATATAAATTCACAGTCTATAACCGCGGCGCTGAATCTGTTGGTGCGGGAGCCTACAAGGTTAATTTCTACGACGGCTCATTAAAAATGGAGACACTAAACGGTGTGGCTATTCCCTCCAGAGATTATCACACATTCGTATTAGGTCATACTTACGAAGTGGCCGATGGAGGCACCACACACAATATACATGCTGAAATCGAATGGGAGGCCGATGAGATCCCCGGCAACAACATCTCGACAACAATTTCCACATCTGTTTCCAAACCGATTCTTCCGGAGGTTAATTCACTTGCGGCCGAACTCAGCGACAATAACGTTTCTCTCAGCTGGAGCGCTCCCGATTCAAGAAAGATAAATGAATCGTTCGAAGATCAGGCGGCCTTCGATATTGAGAATTTTGGCGGATACACAATGATTGACGGTGATGGAAATTATACATGGTCATTCCAGGATATCTATTTTGATAATGCCGGAAATCCCCAATCGTTCATGGTGTTCAATCCGGTGGCGCTTGGCATTGTAGACAAAGCAAGCTCTCTCTTCCCTTATGATGCTTTCGATCCGCATACCGGCGAACAAGTGCTTGCCTGCTTCCAGGGCATAACTCTTGGCAGCGACAACTATTATGTTTCCTCAACCAACGATGACTGGTTCATATCTCCTGAAGTCTATGGTGGCCAGACAATCAGTTTCTACGCTAAATCGGGAGACTATATGCAGGGTCTTGATAAATTCCAGGTGATGTATTCTACCGGCGGGACTACTGCGGCTTCCTTCAATGCCCTTTCTGAAGTGATCACCACCGGCAAAGACTGGGTGCGTTATGAATATACTCTCCCGGCTTCAGCCAAATACTTTGCGATCCATTGCGTTTCGGAAGATGGATTCGTACTCTTCATAGATGATCTTGAGTTCCTTGAACGTCGTCTGCCAAACGTTATCAAACATACAGGATATCGTTTGTACCGCGATGGCATCATGCTTCAGGAATTCCCCACCACTACAACATCATACGTTGATCCGGCTCTTGCCGACGGGCGTTATGCATACGTGGTTAAAGCCACCTACGAGGATGGTCGCGAATCGGCAGCCGGAAATCGAGTGGAAGTACAGATTGGAGAATCTGCCGTTGAAGAGATTATCTCAGGCGGTCCACAAGTTTCGACTGCTAAAGAATTAATTAAAGTTAGCGGCGCCGACACCGACAGTGAAGTCAGAGTATTCACTACCGATGGCAAAACAATCTACACTGCCAAAGGATCGGAGCATAGCATTGCTGTAACACCCGGTATATATCTCATTGAACTTTCCGGAAAAGCCAGAAAGATCATTGTGAAATAAGCCCCTTCCGCCCATTTAGGATAGATATCAGAAAAAATATCCTACAGGGATAAATAAAATCGGAGAGTGTTTTCGGACACTCTCCGATTTTATGTTTCAGCCATCTTAATAGCTTTGGCAGATTAAGGGAAGCTTTGAGTAATTTAGCTTTTCCGGCTCTCGCCGTCACACCTGACTCAAACCTAAGCTATGAACATCAAATGTATCTGAGCACCGTGGTGCCCTGCGCAGCCGTTATCACACGACGACATTGTAGCCTTGGTCTTTGAGATAGGCAAGAATGCGATAATGCATCGCATGGTCGTAATAATCCAAAATATGCGCCACCCAATCATTTTCGGTTGTACCGCCCGAGCGCGTCCGGTTATAGTGTTTTACCACTTCATCGTATGCCTCCAGCTCTTCCACCATCTTCTCACGATCCTGACGATAGCAATTCTTATGGAAGACGAGAGAATGCGGTTGCTTAGGCTTAAGATCCGGATGTTCACGCGGCACACCTAAAGCAAGACCACAAACCACAAACACCCCTTTCGGCAGTTTCAGAAGCTCTGCAACACGGGCCGGATCAACAGTACGCAGATATCCGACACAATTACTTCCCAGACCGGCGGCCTGTGCAGCAACCACAGCGCTCATCATGGCAAGCGACGCATCAATAATTCCGATAGTCACCCCATCCATTGTATCAGTGAATTTGGGAGCATCAAGACCCTTCTTCTCGGCCAATGCCATGATTTTATTATAATCCGAGCAGAAAATAAGGAGACGGTTGCAGGTTTTAAGTTGTTTCTGACCCGTAAGCTCATAAAGTGTTTCCTTCAGTTGCTGGTCATCTATATCTATCACGGAGAACTGCTGACCGTTATAGGAAGTAGGAGTATTCTCCACAGCCCTATAAATAAAATCCATTGTTTCAGCCGGAATCGGTTCTCGTTCATATCGGCGAACGCTTGTGCGTTCGAGAAGCGCGGTTTTTACATCAATCATGATTTATACATTTTTTAATTTCAATTCATTCTAAGGTATGCTCCCTTCAGCCTCGTCCGGGGCCCCTTGCATCTGAGCCATTCTTATAAACTTTAGAGGCCGTGTCAAAATTTTTATTTTGACACGGCTTCTTATAAGGTCCACACCAAAGTATTGTGATGAAACTCCGAATGACAGGATTTGAGAACCCACTGATCTTTGTAATCCGCCTTGTGACCTTACGGCCAACGCCTTTCGGCGCGGGGCCCGCCATTGACACAGCAGGTTTGTCTCGGTATTTCTTTTAAATTTGATGAGTTTCCCAATTTTCTTTGATGTGGTGGTTTACTCATTCATATCCTTGGAATAACCCCTCGGATATAAGAAGCTTCGGGCTCTCCCGTCTTCTTATCTTTATAACGCAAATATAATAAAGTCGGTTTGATTTTGCAATAGCCGACAACAATTATTTTGCAGCAGCTTTCACTTTATCAACGATAGCCTTGAAAGCCTCGGGATTGTTCATTGCCAGGTCGGCAAGAACCTTACGGTTGATCTCAATGCCGGCGGCATGAATAAGACCCATCAGCTTCGAATAAGAGAGATCCTCCATGCGGGCTGCGGCGTTGATACGCTGAATCCACAGAGCGCGGAAATTGCGTTTTTTCTGCTTACGGTCGCGATATGCGTATGTAAGACCTTTCTCCCAGGTGTTTTTAGCTACTGTCCAGACATTGCGGCGGCTTCCATAATAACCGCGTGTGAGTTTAAGGATTTTCTTTCTTTTTGCTCTTGAGGCAACGTGATTTACTGATCTTGGCATTTTTTTAACTTTTTTGGATGTGAGCGGCAAAATTCCTTGCACTTGCTGAGCTCGGCATCCGGTTGAAACTTAAGTAAAATAAGGGAATAGTCGTTGATTAACGAAGATTAAGAAGCTCGCGCACCTGCTTGATGTTTGCATCGTTCACGAGAGCTGTGTGATCGAGGTTTCTCTTACGTTTTTTCGACTTCTTTGTCAGGATGTGGCTGTGATAAGCGTGTTTCCTTTTGATTTTCCCTGTGCCGGTGAGCGCAAAGCGCTTCTTCGACGCGGCATTGGTTTTTACCTTAGGCATTGTTATGAAATATTTAGTTGTTGGTTAATTTACCTCGGCACTGCGTGCCTACGGTCTCTATTTATTTTACAATTTAATCCTCTTCTTCCTCGGAGTTGTCGGCGGGAATTGAGGGCGCCTCGGCAGACGAAGCTTCCGGGCGTTTGGCGGCTTTAGACTGAGAGTCTTTCTTCGGAGCGGCCTTAAGCGGAGAGAGCATGATGATCATGCGCTTACCTTCAAGAACCGGCATCTGCTCAACTTTACCATATTCCTCAAGATCGTTGGCAAAACGGAGGAGAAGCACTTCGCCCTGCTCCTTGAAAAGGATTGAACGACCGCGGAAGAACACGTATGCTTTCACTTTCGATCCCTCCTTAAGGAATCCCATCGCGTGCTTGAGCTTAAAGTTGTAGTCGTGATCATCGGTCTGCGGGCCGAAACGGATCTCCTTCACAACAACCTTGGCAGCCTTCGCTTTCTGCTCCTTCTGGCGTTTCTTCTGCTGATAGAGGAATTTCTGATAATCAAGAATCCGGCATACCGGCGGCTCCGCATTCGGAGAAATCTCAATCAGGTCAAGTTCCATCTGCTCGGCAAGGCGTCTTGCCTTTTCGATGGGATATATCCCCTGCTCGACATTGTCGCCGACCAGACGCACCTCACGTGCACGGATATATTCATTGATCACGTAGGGGTCGCGGCCATTCTTTTCATTTCCTTTACGGGGCCGCTGCCCCGGGCGCGGACGGGGCGCTGTGCTTATCGGGCGGCGCGGTCCGCTGAATTGCGGTTTTTTCTCCATTCAGTCAGAGTGTTGGTTTTCTTCTTTCATGGCCTTGGCAGGCCGGGTTCTAAAATTATATTTACTTTTCTTTGTCGGGCAGCCTGATCGATCATTTATTTCCGGTCAATGAGGCCACTTCGGCATTGATTGCATCTGCAAAGTTAATTATTTTCATCGATCCTTTATCACCTTCGCCCTGTTTTCTTACAGAAACTTCTTCATTTCCGGCTTCTTTTTCGCCGACAATAAGGAGATACGGGATCTTTTTAAGTTCGTTATCACGGATTTTCTTTCCAATCTTTTCGTTGCGGTCATCAACAGCAGCACGTACACCGTGTTTATCGAGCTCTTTTGCAACGTGGAAAGCATAATCATTGAATTTTTCACTGATCGGCAATACCACACACTGCTCCGGAATAAGCCAGAGAGGAAGTTTGCCGGCAGTATGTTCAAGCAGAACTGCCACAAAGCGTTCCATCGAGCCGAAAGGCGCGCGGTGGATCATCACCGGGCGATGCTTCTCACTGTCAGCACCGGTATAGTCGAGGCCGAAACGTTCAGGAAGATTATAGTCTACCTGAATTGTACCCAACTGCCAGCGACGACCGATGGCATCCTTAACCATGAAGTCGAGCTTCGGGCCATAGAATGCAGCCTCTCCCTCTACCTGACGCGCTTTCAATCCCTTCTCTTCGCAAGCTTCGATGATAGCTGTTTCTGCAAGATGCCAGTTCTCATCAGAACCGATATATTTTTCTTTATTCTTCGGGTCGCGAAGAGATATCTGCGCCTCGAAGTTCCGGAAATCAAGAGCCTTGAAGATATAGAGAATAATATCCATTACCTTCAGGAACTCATCTTTTATCTGGTCGGGAGCACAGAAGATATGAGCGTCATCCTGCGTAAAGCCGCGCACACGGGTCAGACCGTGAAGCTCGCCGCTCTGTTCGTAGCGGTAGACAGTTCCAAACTCAGCAAGGCGCATCGGGAGATCACGATAGCTGCGCGGATAAGTCTTATAGATCTCGCAGTGGTGAGGACAGTTCATAGGTTTCAAAAGGTATTCCTCTCCCTCTTCAGGAGTATGAATAGGCTGGAACGAATCCTTACCGTATTTTGCCCAGTGTCCGGAGGTTACATACAAAAGCTTATTACCGATATGAGGAGTGATTACCTGAAGATAACCATACTCTTTCTGTATCTTACGCAAGAACTGCTCAAGACGGTCGCGAAGGGCAGCACCCTTTGGAAGCCACAGAGGCAGACCCTGTCCCACAGTCGGAGAGAAAGCAAAGAGTTCCATCTCCTTGCCAAGTTTGCGATGGTCGCGTTTCTTAGCTTCTTCAAGGAGGGCCAGATATTCATCCAGCATCTTCTTTTTCGGGAAAGAAATGCCATATACGCGGACAAGCTGATTGCGCTTCTCATCGCCACGCCAATATGCGCCGGCCAAAGAAAGTATCTTTACAGCCTTTATAGGAGCTGTGGAAGGAAGATGCGGTCCACGACAAAGGTCAGTAAATGCACCCTGGGTATAGGTTGTGATATGTCCGTCCTCAAGCTCGCTTATAAGCTCGCACTTATAGTTTTCGCCACGATCTCCAAACATCTTCAAAGCGTCATCCTTGGAAATATCGCTGCGGACAATAGCTTCCTTGCGAGCCACAAGTTCCTGCATCTTCTTCTCGATCTTAGGAAAATCCTCAGATGTGATCTTATGCTCTCCCGGATCGATATCATAATAAAAACCGTTCTCGATAGCCGGACCGATACCAAACTTCACTCCGGGATAAAGCTCCTGAAGCGCTTCGGCAAGAAGATGAGCCGACGAATGCCAGAACGCATGCTTGCCTTCCGGATCATCCCATTTGAAAAGCTCTATGGATGCATCGGTATCTATCGGACGTGAGATATCCCATTCCTCACCATTGATTTTTGCGGCAAGAACATCCGCAGCAAAACGAGGGCTGATGCTCTCAGCAACCTGAAACGGAGTAACACCATTTTCAAACTGCTTAACGCTGCCGTCGGGAAAGGTTATATTGATCATCTTGTTATTATATTAATTCACAATAGTTTAGCCGCCATAAGCTCCATTATGAAGCCATGTCGGAAAATTCAATCGCGCAAAGATACAAAATTTCAGCGAATTACGAAAATTATACCCTGTTAAAAATTTAGAACATCTCCAACAAAAGCCTTCATTTCTTAAATCCAACCGGTTCAATATAGTATGATTTAAATTTCTCCAAGCTGCTTGCTTCATATTGATTTTATTTATATATTTGTAATAAATCAAGCACGTATGGGAAAATATATCAGTCCGTTCGTAGACTTCGGCTTCAAATACATTTTCGGTAGAGAAGAATCTAAGGAATTTTTAATTGATTTTCTGAATGCACTTCTGGAGAAAGAACGTGGATTTACTCCAATTGTCAATCTTCAATACAGGGATAAGGAGAAAAGCAGACGTAACAGAGAGGAACGAGGAGTTATCTACGATATTCACTGTGAAACAGCAGATGGTAAACTCTTCACCGTAGAGATGCAGAACAGCTCTCAAAACTTCTTCCTTGAACGTCTGATATATTACTCATCAAAAAGCATTACTGATCAAGGGCGTCCGGGCAGCGACTGGCGATACGAATACCTTCCTGTTTATTGTGTGGCCTTCATGAACTTCGAGCTTCCTCAGTTCGCCGGAAATTTCAGAATTGATGCTGCAATATGTGACCTTGACACCAAAGAACCAATTACTGATAAACTACGTTATATATTATTACAACTGCCAAATTTCAACAAACGTGAAGATATGAATTCTTGTGGCAGTGTATTCGAACAATGGATGTATAACATTATAAATATGCCGGATATGAACAGAATGGCTTTTACACAGGAAAGAAAGTTGTTTGAGCGCCTGGAGAAAGTGGCTTCATACGCTGCTCTAAGTGAGGAGGAACGTCGTGAATATGATGCTGACGTGAAAGCCTATCGTGACATTGCAGGGCAGCTTGATTATGCCTGGGCAAAAGGAGAGGCCGAAGGCGAGGCAAAAGGTAGAGCCGAAGGTAGAGCCGAAGGTAGAGCCGAAGGTAAGACAGATATGATCAAAGCAATGTATGCGGCCGGAATTTCTCCCGAGATAATTGCGGGGATAGCCAATATGAGTCCCGAAGAAATAAACCGAATTTTAAATATTTAAACCCCGGCTCAAAAAAAATTAGCTTGCTGAGGGATCACAGCCTTAATATCGATTTATTTAAATACTTACTTAATTATTTAGTGGTTACGTATCATTACTGCCAATTTCCGGCTGAATAACGATCAAACGATTATCGATAACGGTATCAGACCGGATCGAAAGATATGAATAAGGGCGATATTCGCAATGCGAATATCGCCCTCGTTATTTTGGGGAATCTCCCGGATGGGAGAGTGGGATTAGCGTACGATAGCTTTAGTAGCTTTTGAACCCTGTTTCTTGATCACGAGCTCACCCTTTGCAGGAGCTGCGATCTCAACACCCTGAAGGTTGTAATATTTAACAGGAGCATTCATTTCCTCAGCACCGATCTCCTCAACACCATCAACTGCATCAGCAGGAAGCTTGATTACAGAATTGACATAAACAGGATCGCCATCGGCTGTTGTCCAGTTGTAGATTTCAAACGGAGTATTGAATGTAGTTTGAGTCTGATTGTTAGTGAGAGTATAATAAGGAGTAACACCAAAAGCACTCTGAGGAATAGTCACAGTTGCGCCCTCAAGTGTTCCGAGCTCTTCCTCTGTGAAACCATCAAGAATATCTTCATCTGTCATATCCTCATAATATCTGTAATATCCGGGATAGTTTGTACAGTAGTAAGGTTCTAAATATTCTTTATTATACATACCGGAGTAAATGCCGGGAATAACATATACAGTTTTAGGATTAGCAATGTTAAGCCAAATAGAACCGGGCACCTGAGAACCGTTGAATGAAGTGAGTTCTTTAGGAGCTACGCCAACACCATAAGGATTCACAAGACGAATAAGCGAAGGATTCTTTACAGATACCTCAACCGGTACGTCCCATTCAACAGCTTCACCTGTAGATGTGAAAGCAGGAGACAAGAAACCGTCTGAGAATTTAGCTGTTCCGGCGCTCTTCCAGTCAGAAGAAGCAAGAGAAGAAGCGAGCGGCATAAGACGAACGTAGTAGCTCATGAAGAAATATCCTGCAAGCTCGTTTGTTGTTTTCTTGTACAGACATACGCCAAGAAGATCCTGCCA
Organism: uncultured Sangeribacter sp.; assembly: GCA_964581685.1. Lineage (GTDB taxonomy): Bacteria > Bacteroidota > Bacteroidia > Bacteroidales > Muribaculaceae > Lepagella. The sequence goes on from CAZOPN010000031.1 coordinate 14,227, forward strand.
TTCCGTACCAAATTCCTGATATTTATCATCCCAAGTAAAGACAATAGGTGTGGTTACATCATAAGAACCCTTTCCATCATCATTCCAACGTTTGTGGATCAACTCAACATTATATTGTGTTCCATCTTCATCAAGCACACCAAGATTCTGAGGAGCAATTGAGATAGTATTATCACCTAATGTTACAGTAGCTTCATAATCGTATGCAAGGCCGGAAAGCTTGTATACACCATCTACATTCTTGATCTGGAAGAAAGAACCCTGATATCCATAAGGCTCAGTTGCAGTAGAACTGGGCAGAAGATTACAATAATGAAGAACCTCATAATCTGTAGCGAGATCAGCAGCGGCACGAGTGTCAAGAGTCTCGTTAAATGATTTCTTCATCTGAACATCCTGAATTGACATTGTCTCCAGATTCACATTCTCTGCTGGCACAAACGAGATTGTGCGATTGTAAGGAGCGGCAGCCGCTGAAAGACTAACCGCAACGCCTAATGCAAGCGCAGTGTAGAATTTTTTCATAAATTTTAATTTTTTAATTGTTAATTTTATGAATAAGATTGATTTGCTCTTTCCTCTAAAGAGATTTTGAATTTGATTCATACATCTCTTTTACTTCAACCATGCAACATCAAGCCATATTTTTAAGACACTTTCTGCTGCATTGGCCACAAGTATGAGCTACAAATTTAAAACTATTTTTTAAAACATCACAATTTTTATTGCTATTTTTTATTCACTTTTCAATTTTTTATCCATTTTGCCATAAAATTCCTTATTTGAGCACTAATGAGTAACTTTTATGGCACATGTTTTCATCTATATAAAAAGCCTCCGACTTCCATTGAAGATCTTAACAAATCAGATCCCAAAGTAAGCCGGAGGCATCTGCCAAAGTAAACCGAACAGAGAGGATTCTCTTATTCGTTTAAATTAATATTATTTTACAGCACCACTTTAAATGTGCGGTTATTACCATTAATATCTGTTACGACAACAACCTTAACACCGGTTCCGTCAATCTCAATCTCCGCATCCGAACCGTTGGCGACAACAGAAGATTTCTGACGCATGCCATTGATATCATAAACTTCGATCGATTCAATACCTGCACCGGCAAATACAGCAAACGATTTACGGCCCGGTATGCGGGTAATGAAGATGCCGGTAGCGTCCTCCCCAATTTCTGCAACACCGGATGTATCAATACGGAAGGGCAAGAGACCGGATGCTGCATTGATGTAATTGCCTAAAAGATAATAATATCTAAGATAATATAACTCGTCCGCTCCATTCTCGAAATCAATGGTCGTGCTGAAATTACCGGTTTGTCCTTGTTCGAGGAAAAGAATTTCGCCTGTACTGAAACGAGCGACCTCCTCAATAGCACCCGGACGTCCTTCTACATCTTTCATTACAAGAGCATACATCGGATAGCCATAGAAACCCTTTTCAACTTCGAACATGGCATTTACTCCAATAGCATTCTTCTGCATGACAGTATACACTTCCATATTCTGGCCAAGAATTGACTCTATATTTTTTTGTGCATCCTTAAGCGAGAATTCGGTCTGCTTGAGAGTCGGAGCACCCGGATTAGGCATCATCGTAACTTCTTTCCAAACAATATCATCAAGAACAACATTTGATTCAGCATCAGACATTGTCAGATAAAGTTTCGTATCGCTTGTGATCGCACCCGAACCGGATAAAGAATAGAAAGACGGGCTATAGGTCTTTACAAGAGTTTCACCGGGAGCAACAGTCAGCAGAATACTCTCGCCAATAAACCAGGCAGAACTACCATTGTAAAGAATCGGATTAAATCCCTTCTGAAGCTCAAGCTTACTATCATTTTTAACCGTTACCGTAAGTTTGATATTACAATTATAATAAACCGGGCTATCTACACTGACATCAACAAGATTGACAACTGCACTCGGGCCATTCTCAATTGAAAGTGTCATCCCCTGCTTGGTGAGGATTACATAATTCGACAATCCGTAAGGGGTTATTACAGGAAGCCAACCCTCGCTAAGATTATTCTGATTCTGCGAAGCAAAAATCACCTTATATTTACCATTCTTAAGACCTGTAAGCTTCACTTCAGGAGTGAATCGAGTTCCCGTATTAGGATTATATTGATATATACCGCTTCCTGAAGGGAAATCAAAAGCCTGTGAGTTAGAACCCCTGTAAATCGTTCCGGCAGCAAGAGCCTCCTCTCCTTCAATTGGTTCAAAAATAGCACCAAGAGCTACTACAACCGGCTCTGCCGTATTGTTGAGCCATGCCAGAATGCCATAATCCTGTAAAGCGAATCTAATGCTACCGGCTGTGGCTGTAGCTGTAAGAGATCCATATTGCGTAATCTGAACAGGACGCTTTTCTACAGGCTGTCCTGTAGGAGGCTGAACTCCAAACATTGCATGCTGGTCATAGTTATAACCACCTGAACCGCCACCGGTTCCGAGAGCATCCGGATTAAGCGCTGAAAGGACAAAATATCCATCTGACATTCCACTCCAACCCCAGTTAAAATGGAAGTATCCGTTTCCGTCATAACCATCGAGCACGAATGAGTGACCTCCATCAAGCGCTGACTGGCCTCCATAGATTACCGGGCCCACAGTAGAAAGTTGTTCATAAATCATATCTTCCCACTCCGAAGGACCGTAATAGAGACGGAGGACCTCGCGAGCATTGCCATCATAATTGAAATATTTCACTAAAGCAGGAGCAATATTAAAACTAAATGCACCGGAAGAATCAAGGCCATAGTCCATCTTAACAGAGTAGCCGCAAGCTTTCATAAGATAAGCAACTGCATTTGCCTGCTCGGTAGTATATTCCGTAGTGGAATAGTTATCGATCATATTAGACCAGTCAAATTTCTGAGTTGAAAAATCCATCGTCAGATTCTTCCCGAGCGTATTTGCCTTATATGTGATCGAACCTTGTCCGACTTCCGGATATTTCCAATAGTTCATCACCTGAGCCATAGCCGTGGCAACACACCCGGTATATGTATTTTTCATTCTCGACTTTGGGCATTCCAGATTATATGGAGCATCCTGGTCCCATCGCGTCTTTACAAGAGGTGCTATCGCTTTCTTATCAGCACGTGTCCCGGAAGCTTCCAAAGTTTTACGGACATGTCCGGCAGCATTTGCCGCAGCTATCTGCTTGGCGTATTCACCGAGCCACCACTTCATCTCAGGCGACATATTATCAGAATCAATACTTCCGGTATCGCTGTAACCAAGCATCGGATAAGCAATATCATCGGCACTAAGCACCATATATCCATCTTTATTATTAAAGATATATGCAGCAGGAGCACCTGCTTCGGTAGCCTCGGTATAAACCAGTTTCGCGCCCGATGCCTTCGAGGCAACTTTATTCATACCTGAAGTGCCTAAGCGGGAAAGAGCCTGCTCGGGAGTGAGGGGTGTTGCCCACGCTCCGATTGTAAGAGCCATACCCGCCGCTATAAAAGACAATTTCTTCAACATAAGTACTTATTGTTATTTATTATTATTGTTCAACGATATGATTCGACTAATATATATCCGCTAATATAATAATATTTTATTTCTATTGCAAAAAAAATAAAAATATAGCTGATTTGATAACCAATTTTAACGTTAAGCTTAACATAAAATAAAAAAATGGGGCAAACCGCAAGGCGCCCCATTTCTTTGATATTTATAAAACGTTTACTGTCCTAACTGAGATACAATAATCGGATTATAATTCTTTTCAGCACGAGGATAACGCATTCTCCAGCCATTATTGAAACTTACAGGATAGCTGCCCTTATAATCAACAAACATATTATTCGACTGAGGATCGCCAACCTCCTTAACCGTACGAATGATTGGTAAATTCCAACGTTTGAAAGAGAACCAGGTATCGCCCTCACCCCAAAGCTCAATGCGACGAGTAAGACGAATCTCATCAAGAAGAGCCTGACCGGAAAGATTACAAGTATAGTTGGGGATACGCTTTGAGTTCAGCTCAACCATACACTTCTGTGCAGTTGTATAATCCTCATTTTCGTATGCAGCTTCAGCTTCATTAAGAAGAAGTTCGGCAGCACGGAAGAACGGAATTGAAGTTGCGCCACGTTCAGAAACATCAGACCAGAACTTAACCTGAGCACCGAACTGAACTCGACCGTCACAACCCTGAACACCTTTTGTTCTATACCATTCACGACGTCGTATCGCATTCTTAGCATTAGCTTCAGTAAGTGTTACATCAACAGTGTAAGGACCTGTACCGCGACCCGAGCCATCATCCTCAACCTTTACGCCCGGAGCCATTTTCTGCATGAAGATAGAAATAGCGGCACATATTTTCTCATCCATATCTTTTCCATACATAAAGCCAAACTGACCGTTGATCTTTCCATCGCTTCCCCAGAAATCACTTTCAGGAATTTTTAAATCAACATATTTATTAGCCTTGTCAGGAGTCCAGAATTGCTCGAGACGAACATCATCAGGATGGGCGGCATAAGCCTTTTTGTAGAAAGTATAACCTATATTACCGGCAGATGACCAGTTATAAGCTACAGCGTAAGCACCATTACAAGTAAATGATGCACCCCAAGAGTTATAACCGTTATAAGTCATGTCAGGATCGTTATACCACATCCATTCATCGTTAGGACTCATAAAGCCTTTCTTGAAATCATCGGCACTCATGATAGGATAGCCCTGACGTGCATCGTGAGCCATCTTTTGAGCGATAGGGAAGTCATGATTCAGAAGAGCAAGACGTGAGTAGAGAGCCTGAGCAATTGAAAGATCAGGTTCAAAACCGAAGTCACGCTCCAGACCGGAAGACTCATAAAGAGCTATAGCCTCATCAAGATCATCATAGATAAACTTGACACACTGTTTATAAGTTGAGAGGGGCATGGGGTCTGTACCCGGATCTTCACGGAGAATCACAGCCAATTCCTCACCATTATCACTATCTTCAAATCGCGGAGCATAAAGCTGCATCAGACGAATATATGCGTGTGCACGCATAGTGAGTGTCTGAGCCTTTGTGAAATCACGAAGCTTCTCATCGTTTTCATTCTCAACAGGCACAGAGCCGATTTTTTCAAGAATAACGTTAGCCTGGTTGATGAGGTTATAACCATACATCCAACCGAAGTTAGCCGCAGTGCCGCTATCATGAAGCATCATTGCCCAAAGCTGAGCATCGGTCTGATATCCATAAAGCCAGGGATTCCAATAATCTTCCGTACCGGAATCACCATAGAATGTACGGAGATAACCCTCGCCATTTGCACGACGAATACCTACATCACCATACTGACCGATATACATTGCCTGACAGAGGCCGTACATAGCCGCCGTTACACCCTCGAGCGACTCTCCGATCTGATCGTCGGATACTGTTGTGATCGGGGGCTGCTCCAAATAATTGCTTGAGCAGGACGCAAGGCCGCCGGCAATCATCAGCGTAGCCATCCCTTTCACCAATATATTTTTAGTTTTCATATTGAAGTCGTTTTAATTGTTAGAATTTAACGCTGAGCTGGAATGAGAACACACGAGCCGGAACGTAGAATTTACCCTGACCGCCACCGAAGCTATACTGCGGGTTCATACCTTTACGTTTTGTTACGGTAAAGAGGTTATCGATAGAAACACCGAAATTGATATTCTGGAGTTTCATTGCGCTTACCCACTTTTTCGGAAGATCATAGCTGAGGTTGATATTTTTCAGAACCAGATAGCTTCCATTTGTAAGCCAACGAGATGAAGTGGTATTATTATCAGTAGTATAATAAGTATTTAGCTGAGGAATTCCATCAGGATTGATATCGCCGGAATTAGCTATATACATGCCATTAGGAATAAGTGTTCCATCTGCTGCTTCAGTATAACCGAGCAGGTCGCCATTCTGTATAAAGGTATGGTCTGCAAGACCCTCAGGCTTTTCAGTCCAAGATTTGAAAAGATCTCTATGAGCTGCTTTGGGCTCATTGGAAACCGTCATTAAATCCTGATAGTTAGTATCCATAACCTTTCCACCAAGGCTGTAAGTAAAGAGCATACCCAAGTTTATACCTTTCCATGAAAGATTAGTTCCGAATGAACCGTAAACAGTCGGGAAAGCATCACCCTGGAGTTTCGGAGTTGCGTATGCCTGACTTGTTGTATAATATTTGTAACCGTCACCGTCAGGAACAGCTACAAGAGCACCCTCGGAAGCTGCATTCTGCAGATAGGTGTTGAACTGAGTCATATTCTGGCTCTGAACGCCCTCGCTATCCCACTGAGTGAACATCGGAGAATTAGGATCGAGATCATAAAGAGATCTACCTGTTGTCATATCCACACCGGCAAAATTAGCCATATAGAGTGTTCCGAGACTCTTGCCGAGGAAGAGACCCTGACCGGGAAGAGAGTGTCCGTCGGGAAGTTTAACAACCTTATTACGCATGAATGTTGCGTCTACATTGAAATCCCATTTGAATTCACGGTTACGGATGATATCTACACCGAATGAAAGCTCCCAACCGATATTCTGCATCGTACCGATATTCTTCATGATAGTCGGGTTCGAACCGGAGTCAGCCATTGTACCGGCAGAAATCGGCTGCGTCACGTTGAAGATAAGATCTGTGTTACGTTTGTTGAAGTAACCGATGCTGAAATTGAAACGATCATCAAACATTGATCCTTCAAGAGCGATATCGAAAGTAGAAGTTGCCTCCCATTTAAGACCGGGAGAAGCGAGTGTAACAGGAACAAGCGTTGAAACAGGACCATAAGTGATCATGTCATACAGCTTATAATATGAATAAGCACCGGCTGAAGCATCATTACCTACAGAACCGTATGCGGCACGGAGTTTCAGATAATTAAGCCAAGTCTGAGAAGACTCCATGAATTTCTCCTTAGTGATGATCCAGCTACCGCCGACACTCCAGAAGTTACCCCACCGTTCTTTCTTAGCAAAATATGAAGTTCCGTCACGTCTGAAAGAAAGCTCGGCAAAATATTTCTGTTGGTAATTATATTTGGCACGACCAAGATAAGACTCAGAACGAATCTGGCCCATAGACTGAGTTGCCGAAGAAACCTCAGAGAAGTTTGAAAGAGCATAAAACTCAGGGAGAAGCTGATTATAGGAGGTTACATCAGAAGTATCATCAGAACTCTGATAATTCTCATGGTTGAGAAGAACGTCTACATTATGATCACCGTATGAGTGATTCCAGGTAAGAGTCTGCATAAAGGTGTGATCCTTATAAGTTGCAAACGCCTCTATAAGCTGTCCGTTTACAGATACACCGGAACCATTGGTATTATTCATGTAGCTCCACTGGCTTGTCTTGTCACGATGGATATTTCCACGAATTGTAAGCTCAAAACCGTAAGGGATGATTACAGTTCCATAGAGAGACCCGTCAATAACACTAGAACTAAGTCTCTTCTTGTCGAGACGCATAGACCAAGCAACGTTCGTTCCCTGGCTACCGAGATATTGTGCGGTATTCCATATCGGCGAACCATTATCTTCACGAAGGATTTCACCGGTCTCGGGATCATGTGCATAATAAGGATAGATCGGAGCGCGATCCATTACAAGGAACGGATTGTTTACGAGACCTTCGTTTGATTTACTTGTGATACCGAGATCATTTTCAGTATAAGAAGCCGAGAGGTTCAATCCTGTCCTGAAGAAGCTTACCGGCTGGAAGTTGGCATTGATACGACCGTTGAAACGTTCGAAATCGGTCTGAAGCATATAACCGTTCTCCTTAAGATAACCGGCAGACGCGAAGATATTGAATTTATCGGTAGCGGCAGCAGCATTCACGTTATATTCCTGACGATGACCTGTGCGCGATACGGCATCCCACCAATCAAGGTCGGTATAACCGGGGAGAACAGAAGCATTTGTAAATTTTCCGTTTTCATCGAAAAGGTCGGAAGCTGGAAGACCATAAACATTTGAGTTTGCAGTTCTGAAGAAATTACTGCGGAAATTGGAAATAGCGAGATCACGTCCCACATGGTTCTGGTCTACATATCCGTTCACATTAGCATCAAAGAAAGTCTGCATCCATTCATTTGTGCTCTGACGATCGTAGAAAGAAAGACCGCGGGTATACATACCCTGACGCACCTGAAGGTTTACCTCTACTTTGCCTTGCTGTTTTGCTTTCTTGGTGGTGATAAGGATCACACCGTTGGCACCGCGGTTACCATAAAGAGCGGCAGAAGCTGCATCCTTAAGGACAGACATAGATTCGATATCTGCAGGGTTAAGGTCGGCAATTGATCCACTGAATACAATACCGTCTACCACATAAAGAGGAGAAGTAACACCATTGATGGTATTATAACCGCGGATAAGAATCGACGGAGCTGAACCGGGATAACCGACAGAGTTGTTCACCTGCACACCGGGAGCGTTACCCTCAAGGGCAGCGGTAACGGAAGTGACAGGACGATCGGCGATCTCCTGCTGACCTACAACAGCTACAGAACCTGTAAGCGATTCCTTGTTAGCCGTACCGTAAGCCACAACCACCACGTCGTCGAGGTTGCTCGATGTCGATTGGAGCGAAATCATCATGTTGGCACCGAGCTTAACGATCTGCTCCTTGTATCCTACATAAGAGATACGGGCGCTCTTGACATTCGAGGGGACAGTAAGTGAGAACTTGCCGTCAACGTCGGTTGCCACTCCCTGGCCTCCTCCGATTGGCATAACTGTGGCTCCGACCAAAGGATCGTTGTTGGTCGCGTCTACCACGATACCCTGATACGTTCGCGTCTGGGCAGAGAGGCTCCAGCTGCACGCCATCAGAGTCATCAAGATTAAAAACAATTTTCTCATACTTTATTCATTTAGAGATATAATATAGTTTCGTTCTGAATAATTAAAAAAATTTATTCAACGCCCGAAAACTCCGAGCGTTTCACAGTTTCAAAATTATCTCAACAACAAGCCGCGAGGGTGATATCAAAGATAAAATTCTGTCGTTTTAATCGAAAGCATACGACGGCTTGGCAGTATCGATGATCTGATTCTTGCAAATTTCTAAACTTGTTTTAACATTTTTAGACAACCTGCATGGCAAATTTACTTTTTTTAATTCATTCATGCAAATTTTTCTAATTTTTTTGCAATTCGGACTCTAACTAGGCCCCGACTCATAAAAAATCAGCTTGCTGAGGGCGGCTCCGGGCGAGGGATTTTCGCAAGCTGATTTTTTATGAGTCGGGGCCTTATTTCATACGCTTGAGAAGCGGATAAGCGCCTATAACGCCAAGTTCGCCCGCCTTCGAAAGATCAGAGAATGCCTGGCGTTTATTGCCCGTGCGAAGATAACACAGGCCCCGGTTATAATAGGCTGTGCCGAAAGAGGGATCGATTTTCAGAGCCTCTGCATAACTCTGCATAGCCGAAGTGTAATCGCCTGTCTCATAATATAGGTTTCCTTTGTTAAACCAGGCATATATTAAATTGGGATTAAGCAGCAGGGCTCGGTCGTAGTCGGCGATAACAGATGCAAGGCCGGCAGCTTCTCGACGTCTTAAAAGTGCAGGATCATCTTTTTCATCTTTTTCCGCAGCGGATGCCAGACTCCTCACTCTTTCTCTCTCGGCGTATGCCCGGGCCATATAAGCCGGAGTGAAACGTCCATTCGCCTCGATAGCCTTGTCAAGAGCTTCAATAGCCTCAGGATAATTCTTCAACATCGTGCAGACCACACCGAGTGCAAGCAAATCAGCAGGACGGGCCACACTGTCGGCCAGCAACTTGCGGTAATAATCGGCGCGGTTGAAAAGTTGCTCAACAGCATTATTCTCATGCGAGAGGAGAATTCCTTCCGTAAGATACAGGCGATCGGGGATATAGCCGCGCTGGTTGAAATCATCGAGTTCCCGGAAATAATTGGAAACAGACTTAAGCGAGGCAGGAGAGGCTATGAAGGAGAGCGCATAAGAGGGTTCGGCCTCAACCGGGAGTTCGCGGTCTTGAACCTTTCCTTTAATCTTCTCATTATACGAAAGCTGAGTTGCGGAAGCATTACCGATCGTCACAAGACGGTTGAAGCGGTCAGCAACCTCATCAGGATCTTCCTCCTCGCCCTGAAGAGCCTTATCGGAGCTGAAAGATTCCCCGGCAGCGATAGCCGGGCGATCAAGAGGATTCCCTTTCGGATTCTTCACATATTTCTTGACCAGATCTTCTGCATGGCGGGCATTCTGCATGGCGGATTTCATATCTCCCATATCACGATATGCCTCGGCAAGGCCGTAATAGGCGGGATAATACCGCGGATAATTCTTGAGAATCTGTCTGAAATCAGCTAACGCACCTTTGGAATCACCCCGCTCAAGATTGACAAGGCCGTGATTGAAACGAGCATGGAAATTGTCGGGAGCAAGGCGCAGCACTTCCTCAAGATCTGACGCCGACCGATCAAGATCCTTAACTTCATAGCGCAACAGAGCACGGTTGAAAAGAGCGGCGGTGTTATAGGGTTCCAGTTCGAGAGTATAGTTATAGTCGGCCATAGCCCCGAAATAGTCATCATTATTATAGCGGATAAAGGCGCGGTTAATATAGAAATCGGTTTCCTGAGGCTGAAGCCTTATCACCTCATCCATATCAGCGAGCGCGCCCTCCCAATCCTTCTGTCGCATCTTTATCTCGGCGCGTACAAGAAATGGGCCGACTATCGAACCTGAAATATGTGTTGCCCGGTCGAGATCAGCTAACGCGGCTGTAGTATCGCCACGTTCCGCATACATCCGTGCCCGCGCGGTATAACCATCTTCAAAACCCGGATAAATACGAAGGAGCGTGGAGAACGTGGAATCGGCCGCAGCATATTGTTTAAGCGTGGTCTGCGCCACCCCTTTATAAAAAAGGAAATATTTATCTTGAGGATTATAACGCAAGCCAATATTATAATCGGCCACAGCGAGCGAATCCTTACCGAGGAATTGTCTTGCAAAACCACGCACCTTGTACGTCTCAGTCTTGTAACTGTTACGTTCGAGAGCAAGGGTGCAATCTTCTTCCGCTCCCTTATAATCTTCGAGATGAAGTTTGGCAAGACCTCGGAAAAAGTAAGGGTCGGACAGATAAGGTTTGGCCTTGATAGCCTGATTGAAATATTGAATAGAGAGCATATAATCTTCCATCGAGAGCACATTGCGCCCGATATTAAGAACCTGCTCCGCATTGACCTGAGCGCAGGCACGGCCTCCTGATATAAATAGAATCGAGATGGAGGCGACAACCGCTGCAAGCGTTTTATTTAACTTCACACGGCAAATTTAAGAAATTTATCCAAACCATACCATTATATCTTATGTTAATTTTTAAGAAGGTGTTACCACTATAAAAGAAATTAGAGCCCATCTCATAAAAATTTGAGTGCCCCTGGGGCGGATTTGGGCGAGTGATT
>CAZOPN010000032.1:0-24355 GCA_964581685.1 uncultured Sangeribacter sp.
TGACCATCATCGGTTATCAGATCAACGATACCGTGGTTGTGTTCGACCGTGTTCGTGAGATGATGGGTGTATATCCGAAAGAAGACAGATTCCTTACCTTCAACAAGTCGCTCAACCAGACCCTCTCACGTACCGTGATGACGTCGTTCTCGACTCTGCTTGTGCTTCTCTGTATCTTCTTCCTCGGCGGCGACACAATCCGCTCGTTCACATTCGCCATGATCTTCGGTGTGATAGTGGGAACATTCTGCTCACTCTATTGTGCAGCTCCTATCGCATACAACATCATGAAATCCGGCATCAAGAAAGCCAAGGCAGCTCAGGCAGCCGATGGCAAACCTGTACGCGAAGGCAACCGTCGCTTCAACTAAGCCAACACCAACTTCCTATAAAAAAGACAGGCATCTCCCCGGTGCCTGTCTTTTTTATATATTAGCGTGAATATCCGATCCCGGGTAGGAAGCTTCGGAGAAGGTGACAGTAATTATTGGCTCGCTTCTCCGAAGCTGCCGGTATGTTTATGGGTCAGAAACCCCACACCGGGCCACGCTTCGCTTTGGCCCGATGCGGGGATACAATTGATACGCTCCTCCGGAGCTATTCGTAACCCAGTAACCCCCACACACCCCATAGACACCAGAGGTTAGACCAATCCCGGGCAGACAGCTTCGAAGAAGCGCGACAATTGTATCCCCGCATCGATATGGAGGCGCACAGCGACGACATATCGGTGTGGGGTTAGACCTACTCTCGGACCAGACAGCTTCGGAGAAGCGTAACAATTGTATCCCCGCATCGATATGGAGGCGCACAGCGACGACATATCGGTGTGGGGTCAGACCTACTCCCCGGACCAGAAAGCTTCGAAGAAGCGCGACAGTAATTACTCTGACATTTCACTAATTAAAGTATATTTCTTGGGGCATTTAAAACAATCCTTCCGGTATTTAGGTTATTTATGTGTAAACATCGCCAAAACAACAACGATATCTCCACTTTAAACTATGAAAACACACTTTTCAATAAAAACTGTTTTTACCTTCATCCTTATCTCCGCCTCCTTTCTGACCGGAGGAGCAGGAAATAATAATAACACAATAAAAGAGACTTCGATTGCAAGTCGTCACGTGCCTGTTAATGTTACGGCTGAAGATTTCATTACCAAAGTTTACGGTGTGTTCTCGCCGGAACGCTCAAAGGCTGAATTATGTGCAGATTGTGCGAATGTCCTGAATCTTATGCCGGAGGAAGATCAGATGGGACTATGGCTCGACGGCTCCGATGGCTATCAGCTCAACTATTATGGTCAGACAATTCCGGATGTCTCGGCAATGGCCACTATAGAGCGTGATTCTGTGGCCGGATTCGGCTTCTTTTTCCTCTTTCCGTATGAGACTACCACCAAGGATGAGATGAACGCCAGACAGGCTGCTTTTTGCGGCAGTCTGTTGCAGGAGATGCAGGATATTGGGGTCGTGTTAGATGAAAACCAGATGGCAGACGCTCTCTTTGAGGTAAGTGGAGACTACAAAGGCTCAATGGTGGATGTCCGACTCATTGATGAAGACAAAGCAGATGGTACGGGGCGTTATGTCCTCTATTTGAAAGTCGATCGAAAAGCCTGAAATTAAAACTTAGGCCCCGACTCATAAAAAATGGGGGTCGAGGCCTTAAATCGCACGGATAGAATTCAAAAAAATCGCCGTCCCGAAACAGATGGTTCCAAAACGGCGATTTAAACAATTATTTTATGAATCGATTTTAATCATTAACGACTATCAACTTTATAGGGCATGCATCAGCTTCATTATTTGCCGAGTAAGGGTTGAAGTCAAAAGAGAAGTAATTTATATCCCAACCTAAAGACGCCTCCCAACCGGTATCGGTGGGATTTACTATTGGAACTCTCTTAGCCTGTGCCACCCAGCTGTCGATCCAATATATTCCACCAGGTACAATTGTAAGGTTATATGGAATCGGTCGCCACTTGTTATTAGCATTTGCACTTTGTGACAGCACTGTATTCACATCGGCATACCATAATGTTCCGCGTCGATTAAGTTGAGTCGTTCCACTACCTCCGACATTAAATTGGCGTCTACGTGCCATACCGGCTTTACCGATTGGGAACAACAACTGATTTCCCGTATTAGGATTATAGGCAATTACACCCCTGACACCCATCTTAGAAGGGGCTCCGGAATTGCTTCCATCTATTAGGCCGGTAGCAGTCTCGAAATTATCCTGAGTTTCATCCGCTCCATTTCCATAAATAATTCCGAACGCAAATTCAGCTTCCTCAGCCATTGCCTGGAAATCAGCAAGCGTCGGCACTTTATACTTATACCGGGTTCCGTTGGTCTCTGCATAAAATGTTCCTAAACCAATATTGGGGTTTCCAACATCTCCCGTTCGATAACCAATCTGAGCCCAAGTGCTCGTTGTAGACTGATTTTGATAAACAACATTAAAGGCCCCCTGGTTAGGATACTGCATTGCTCCAAAATTGGGACGGTCGGCATTTGATGTCAGAATTGCACGACTCTGTCTACCCCGACGGAAAAGACTGCCTAATGCAAGAGGATTATTTGTGAGAACCGTTTCGTAGACATCATCATATCCATCATTACCCCCTGATAATTCATTACTATATGTATTGCTATAAACAGAGAATGAACTCCAATCTTTACCACCCATTGTTATGGGGTTATTATACCCTTGTCGAACAAGTATCTTGTGAATACATTGATCACCATGATATTTTACGGTCACAATGGCACAACGTGATTCAGAAGCATTTCCCGGTCCAAATTTTATGAGAAAATCTATTATTGAACCGGTATCTCCGATAATGGAGTCATTACGCACCTCTCCAATAGTAGTCGGAGACTTGGCAAGACTTACACATGCTCCTGATTGCGGAGCTTCAACATAAGCACACCAGGACCCCTCGGATATAACGTTTACAAAATTCGACCTGTCATTTGATGTTTCCGTAACTTTTAGAACTACATGAAAATCTCCCGTATCGTCATCATGAGATCTCCAGACTCCCTTCGGATTAACAATACGAGGGACTTGCAATACCACAACTTCTTTTGTTGTAGTATACGTCTCACCGGCCAATTTATAAGTCCCCACAATTCTAACACGGGCTTTTCGGGAATAATATTCATAAGGATTATTACCGGAAAAACCTGAACCGAAAATCATATTCTTATTACGAGTCCATAACGGAACGAGCAATGTCTTCTGACCGGCAATCTCTTTACCGTTAGCATCATAATTCTTGATTACCTCCCAACTGTTATTACCGGCGGGATGCGCCCCCAGATCAAGTTGAGAATCAGAAAAAGTCCTTTCATCTTGATGATTTGACGTATAATATGCATTCAAGGCATCTTGCGCAACCATTCCTTCCCTATAATCATATTCTTCGCACACATTGGTCGGGATATTACTTTCCGGAACCTGCAGAGCCAGAAAGCCAAGATATTTACATGATACGCCATCCATTCCTCCGTCATAAACATCTTTCGCCCATTTGAATTCGTAATCTGCCGGGGTCGATAATACAGTTGCAGAAGGCACACTATTGGTTTTTTCATCAAAAGGAGCCCAGTTATTTTCTACAATAGACATCTCTACCTTTGAGAAATTACCTAACAACTTAATCGGAAGCATAGCCTTCTGATTGTAAAGATATGATATGCGGAAAACGAGAGGCAACTCCATTCCCGGATCAGGCTCTTCATAATCTATATGCCAGTCCGGTTGATTTGCCCAACCTCTAAAACCGAGTGTCAGTTTAAAATGATAGTTACGTTGTGCATCATAGTTATACCGCACATCCTTACCAAGCATAAACCGATATTTTATCGGACCCTCCGATACGTTATTCTTGTTCTGAGAAATGTAGTAGGCATCAACCTCAATATAAGTCCCGTCAAGCACACGATCCTTATAATCGTTATCATCTTTCGGCTCACGGACATTCTCGCCAACACCATCAGGCTTACCCGGAAGCTGCTGTTGCTTGTCATAACGCGACTGACCGTCATAATCGCCCTGCATATTCTCATAGAAAAATAACGCATCATCATTCTCAAGATGATCGGCAGCCCCTTTGATTGGATAAGCTTTGGCAAGCTCCAGCCCGGTACAATTAGGGTCTGTTGCAGCCATACTCAGTACTCCATCATTCGGATAGACAATCTGAGTATTTGGAAGTACGGGATTCGCTCCGGGTCCGTTGAGAAGGTCAGCCTGTTTAGGTTTATTGACGGCTCCCAAAGGACACGTAGCCGGAATATCATGAATAGTCACATTTTTTATATAGATGAAAACATCCTGATTCAACCCGGACGGATCGTAAGCGATCGTGACTTTTGAAGCTGCTCGTTTGATCCAGGCATGAATCGACTCGACTCCTTTTCTGACTGTAATCAGATGACCATCGAACCCCTTACTCTCCATATTTGAGGAGAGTGTGAAATATCCGAACATCTGGTCATTATTCTCAATATATTCAGAATTCCAATTAAGCTGGATATTCTGTAACTTCTCGACTGTAGAAACATCATAGCCCGCAAGATCTTCCATGTTTGCTACAGCATATATATAATATTTACCGAAAGCCACATTTTTAATAGTAAACTTAGCTTTTGGAGTTTCTGTTTCTGACTGGCTCTCCCCATTTCCCGCTATGGCATCAGGAGAAGTCACCTCATTTTTGGTATACACTATACCATCAAGATCAGAACCATAACATTTGCGATAAAGCGTGCCATCATGATTATAAATCAGCACACATAAGGAGTTTATATGCGTAAGGACACCTCCGGCAGCACGTGTTCCGCCGAGCCGTGCCACCTTAGAAGGAGTGAATACTACTTCTGCCGATAGATTTCCTACTCCGTCAGGAATGTCATCATCGGAATTCATATAAAAAATCT
This sequence comes from uncultured Sangeribacter sp., assembly GCA_964581685.1. Classification (GTDB taxonomy): domain Bacteria; phylum Bacteroidota; class Bacteroidia; order Bacteroidales; family Muribaculaceae; genus Lepagella. The sequence continues at coordinate 4,956 of CAZOPN010000032.1, forward strand.
CATCCATACATCCGGTAAGAAATAGGATGAGAAAAAGAGGTATATATGATAGATATTTTAAATTCATATACTTAGCTGTTGAGAAGAAAGAGCTGCAACTATTTGATGTTGAATTATTCGAATCCAAAAGTAGGATTAAGCGACACGCCTGTGTAAGGGAGAAGCGTGACAGTTGCGTCAAGGTCCTGTCCGTTAAGATAGATATTAATCTTAACATGAGTATTGCGGGGAATGTCGGTTAGCTGCAATAATTTGGAGCCGGCAAATTCCGACAGTTCGGAATCTGCAAAATCAAGCGACAGCTGATATGTCCCGTCTGATTCAGGGAGATAAATATATTCCGCTACTTCAGTATTCTGAGGAGCACCAAGATCAAGATTCATCGGGAAAGTATAGGATGAAAATCCCGGATCCGGAGGAAGGGAAAACTGCGTTATCTCCCTGCCATGAAGATAATTTTCGCTGACTTCATATTTTGAAGGCACATACTCGGTATTTCTCGGAAGGTAGTAGCTGCTGTTGCTCAAGCCTGTTATCGTAATTCCTTTCAGCATCCCCGAAGGCATGGGAAATCCACTGTCGGAAATGATGCAGAAAGAAAATTTAATAAGCGAACGGGTCACAAACAAAAATTCTTTCTGAAAAAAGGTCTCCGATTTCTGAGGTGTCTCAACATTAATCGTAAACATCTCGCTCATCGGAACATAATGTTTTGTATCCGATGTCTGGTTATCAAGGACGGCACCCCCGGGAGCTCTTGTTATCTTTATGTCAGCAACCTCTTCTTTAGGGAAAACCATTCCCGGTTCCATGGTTGAATCAAAGTCATAGTTTACCGTCTCCTCATTGGCAAAAAGATATATATCTTTCTGCTCACCACTCGTTACTTGAAACCTCAGATTATCATTAAGGATTGTACCATTCTCCGGATCAAACATAACCAGACGATTATGCTCTATAACCCCATCGCTGTGGAGAATCACGACACGAAGTGTTCTGAGACCTTCATAAAAAGAAGCCTCTTTTTCAAAAGGACCATCCTCAGGCAGAGTGAATGTTCTGGTGATATTATCTCTGAAAAGAGTCAGACCTATCGATATATCAAGATCGAGAGTGACCGTCTGCTTCTCCTCCACATCCGGAGGCATAGGCATATCACCCTTGCCCCGGCAACCAGTAAGGATCACCAGCGACAAAACAGCGACAGTCAGTATCTTTGTCGATATATGTATTGTTTGCTTCAGAAGCTTCATTATTCTGCTACGATATCGTTTACGCGTACTTCCCAATCATTAACCTTTATGTAGGTCTTAAGCCATTCGCCTTTGTCATCCAGAAAGAATATAACCCTCCATGAGTTTTCACGATCAAGGAACTCCTGAGGACTCATCCAATCATATTTGTTACTTCTGAGTCCTAAAAGAAAATTGATGATCGGAATATTATCTACAATAACCTTGGAATCGCTCTTGCGTTGAATAAGCAATTTGGCATCATTACGATATATAAGACGCGAGGTGCAAAATTCGGCATAGGCATCAATAGCCTCAGTGCCATCGGGGAAAAGACCAACCGAAACATCACCCCATGCCCACGGCGAATATGTATATGAATTGCCCGGTATTATATCGTTATTATATGCGAGATTCGTATTATCGTCGGTTATTGAGAACACGAAATCATCACCATGAGCCTGCGTTCCATTCATATTCTGAAGAATGATGCGGATATCATTGGTGTCCCTCATCATATAAACCGTCTCCTCAATATATTCAGTACTTTCCTCCGGAATAACAAGAGTCATCGGATTAATCGGACCGTAAAAAAGTGGCTGAAGATATTTTCCTTCAGGGGATGTCATCATTGCCGGCTTAATACTAACCTGGAGAGCGTCCATACCAATCGTCTGAGGCTCCTCATTAAATTGGAAAGAAGTTTTTTCACAGCTTACACCACCCCATGCCTCAATGCTATATTCTCCCGGTTTCAATGGGATTTCCATGCGCCAGTTTTCATCTTTAAGCACATCGGAGGTCTCAGTGAATGAGGTCACATACTTTCCGTCCGCATCATATACCAGAAGTGTAATACAATCTACCTGCGATGGGAAAGCGTTTGCGAACTCCATATTGTAATCGTAGACGAAACGGAGACGCACACCCTGCGGACAGGGGTCGAGATCATCATAGATGGCATCGCATGAAGACAGTGTTGTCATCGTGATAGCCATAGCGGCTATCACGATGAATGCTGATAATATGTTTCGTCTCTTAAACATTAAGAATCTTTTGAGTTGATAATTTATTCAAATACGATATCGTTCACACGAACAACCCAAGGCACAACCTCGGCATCGACCGTGAGGTAGATATTGCCGGTTTCATCGTCGGTATCAGGCGTCGGAGGCTCGGGATCGTTCGATGAAATTCGGGGATGGCCAAGTTTGGCGATCTTGGTAACGGCGAGTTTATAAACGTTGTTACGCACTACGGCAAACTCCATCGGGCCCATGATACCGTTCTTACCGTTGTCGTTATGACGGTTCCAGTAATAATAATAGCAATAGTAACCCCAGCCTTCCTGTGCATCCTGTGAGCTCTCGTAAATTGTGATTCCGACAGATGTCACAGCCGAACGGAACGCCTGAAGAGCAGCACTGCTGTTAGGATTGGCATACCATGTATTGTAGGCTGTATTCGCACATCCCGAAGCAAGCGGAAGATCATCTGTATATTCATATTTAGTTCCGTTGAGCGTAAACTCGATATGATGGCCTGTTCCACCGGCTCCAAACAGAGCCTTATATAATGAGTTCGTTCGGTTCCAATCAACTATCAGATTTCCCTCGGCATCGATGCTATAAGAGAAAGAGGTATTGATAGCTGCCGACTTGATATTTTGCCATGTAACGTAAAGATCGCCGGCGTATGAATAGAGTTTCGGGTCGAGATCAGAGTTACCGAGCTTATTTTCATTGTTATTTATCGTATTGATAAGAAGCTTGGCCCAATATGCATTGCTGTCGTTCGGGTTTTCAGTAAGCGCAGCATCAAGATCTGCCAGTGCCTCCGCATGAGCTCTCATCTTACCCTTGAATACAACGCCGGTAGTAACACCGTTTTTCTGAGCATCGATTCCCGGGATTGTATTTTCTGTCAGGTAACGCCAAACCTTATAGGTTCCTTTGGCAACAGTGCCGCCATTGCTTGATCCCTCCCAGTTGTCGGGTGTTCCGTCTGACAAAACGTCGGATATATTGGAAACATACCAGTTATTGTTGGAAAGGTTTACATTTTCCGTATTGAACGTTCCATCGTTATCAAAGAAGGTATAGTTGAAATAATTGGAGAAATTGGTCTGAATACCGGCCTCTTTCTGTGTTGCGTAAAAATCTACTACATAATTTCCGTCCACAGTTCCGTATGTACCGTCGGCATTTATATACCAAGGTTTCTCGGGACCACAGATCTGAGCACCGGCAGGAAGTCCATTTGAAGAAACACGAGGGAAGCAATAGAACTGATTGTTCATATTAACCAGACACATTCTATTAAGAACGATATCGATCAACGGATATGACGTGCCGTTCATCTGCATGTCCACAACGTGATACGTATTATTTCCATGCTCTGAACCATCACGGAAGTCCATACGTGCGGCAGCTCGCTCAACCTTTACAGAACCACCGTTTCCACCCTCCTCGGCACTGTTGTCGATATAATTCTCTGAGCCGGGAGTACCATTTTCGGCTGAAAGATTGAAACAACGGTCCTCAGTGGTGTGGTTCACCCAAGCCGACTCTTGTGCCGGAATCTGACGTATTGCAATTGCTGAATTTGTCATAAGGAAAGAGCCTCCATTTGTTGATGACCAAATAGAACCCTCTGTCATACCATTGGCATCAACAAGAACCTGTTTAGGTGTGTTAATCCATTCAGTTGAGCCATATTGGGCGTTTCTCAAAGCATCAGCAACCGCACCTACAGGATTCGCAACAACGAACACTGCAACTTTACCTTTCTGAGTGAGAGTGTTGTCTTTATAATACTGGCTCAGGTCGGTGGTACTGAATTTTGCCGTAGCATGATATATTTTATCTGTTGCACTACTTTGTAATGCTATATTATTTTTCAACACTGTTGCAGCGCCGATAAAACCATAATTATCAGGACGGGCAAGAATGAGAAGAACCTCATTTACGTTATTTTCAATATCCGAACCAACCTCAATACCGCCGCTCGACTGATTATCACCATCGGTATAAGAACGGGTCGAACCCATTCCGGGCAGCTGAAAATTAACGCCGATATAAACGCCGGGGCCATCTTTATCAAGGCCACCGTTCGAATCCTGACCGGAATTCATGATATCATCACTACATCCCGTCGCAAGCAGTAACGCTGTTGCTCCGTAGAGGAATTTCTTAAAGTTGTTCATATTGTATGTTTTAATTATTTTTTTTCTTTTAATTTTGCCGTCAGAACCGGTTCTTCTTATTGTTTCTGCGAGGCTTCGTATTCTTCGATAGCCTTGATCTGATCGAGAGCATCAAGCGCCTCGCTTACACCTCCGCGTTCCGCTTCTTCAAGCATTACCCTGGCGAGTGTATAATCTTTCTTCATAGCTGCCATAAGACCGCGCGCATACATGGCATTAGCCGAGTTGCCGGCTTTTGCAAGATATCCGGCTGCTTTCTCAAGATTGCCTGCCTGCAACGCTATGTTGGCTGCATTAAGATTTGCCTCCTCATTGTCGGGATGCAACAGCACCGCTACTTCAAAAGCATGGTTATATTCGGGTGTGCCCGGGGTCATGGTCGAGGCAGCAGCGAACATCTCGTTGAGACTGAGCTTACCGGGGTTTGTGCGTAGAAGCTCTTTGATCTCTTCTATATCAGTGAAGTTACGGATAGTGTATTCAACAACATAGTCGGAATGACGCAGACCGGGATAGACTTCTTTGAGAAGGAATGCATATTGCGTCGGGTAGCGGCGTCGGATGGCATCATTCTTCGGGTCGGGCTGCAGGTCGGAGTCGATAATCGAGAGTATGCCGTCGCGGTTGGCGATTGTGGAATTCTCAACATAACGGCGAAGACCGGCCCAGTCCTCAGGATCGAATGAAGTGGTGATCATCGATTCGGGGAAACTATATTGCGATAGAACATAATCTTTCAAAGTGGCGGTACGCCCTTGAGCCAGCCGGACGTTATTGGAATAAGATCCCTCCGGCGATGCATATCCTCGGATCGACATAGACTTAAGCGTCACATCCTTGTCGAGCCGGACGGAATCAATCGTGGCATTGATTTTGGCAAGCTCCTGAGGATTGCGGCGATAGTCGGGATAAAGTTCCGTTTTGTTCACGGGGAAGTCGATATAAGCCTGACCTCTCAGCTCACGACGCTTTTCGAGTTCGGCCTTTGGTTGAACAAAGGCGAAATGTGGTTCGAATTCGGGAGCGGGCTTCGGGATAAGATCAATCTCGAGCACAGGAACATCGGTGACGGCGATAGGTTCACCGCAGCAACCGCACGACTGCGCTTCAAGCATAAGTTTGGAAAGATCCATCCAGGGCTGATAGGCAGTTGTGGCAGAATAATCCACTGTCCCGGCTTTTCCAGCTCTGTAAAGAGTCTTGACCGGGCGAGCTTTCTCTCCCTCACGAAGATGGAGATAATAACGAGCGCGGCCGGCCACCATGATTGGCTCAAAACGTATTGTATCGGTCTCTCCGGCAAGAACCGGCGTGATGGTAATGTCGCGGTTATGGTTAAGCCCTTTGTAGCCTGAAAGGTCAAGAACCATTTTCACAAAGAAATTTTCGTCTGTGTGTGTCACATCGGAACTTACTACCTTCACCGCATCCGTGGCGATATCGGCAGCTGCCTTAGACGCACCAGCTCCGAAAAGAACCATCATCAGAGCCGCTATATAATTCAGTCTTATCTTCATGATCAGAATACGTAAATGATATTGAGGGCCGCTTTGGTCGGACCGGCATAATTATGAACCTTGTTCTCATCGAGCTTCGTTCCGCAGTTCTTGCAGGGATAAACGTCGTAACGGGTATAAGCCCAGCCTATTCCGAGTTCGGCCTCAAGACTCCAATGGCGCGCCAGAATCCAGGTATAACCGTATGCCACACCGGCACCGGCGTACCAACCCTGATGACGCTGAGTCTTAAGATCGGCGAAACGGTTGTTGAGGAAATTGAATCCATGTTTCCACGCACCGTAGTTGTATTGGCCGCCTAAAAGATGAAAACCGAGGAAATGACCGGAGAAGCGGTCGCAGAACCAATAACGGGCCTCCGGCTGAAAGAGCCAATGCTTCCAGCGACGTCCGTTGTCGAGATTCCATGCATTGATGTTTCCGGATAGATCCAGACTCCATTTGGGAGCCAGACCGACTTCCACCCCGAGATTGGGGGAAAGGGTGGCATCATAAATGAGATTTGTCTTGATTCCTACCTGCCCTGCAACCGGAAGAGCCGCAAAAAGACACAGGAACAACGATATCAGCCCTAATTTCAGATTCATTTGTATAGGTTATATGCTTGACATACACAAAAATTATACAACTTGCGTCGTATAATTTCAGGCTTGTCCCGATTAATCCTTTATTACTTCTAATATCCCTATTTCAGAAGGATGTTTTTTCGTATAACTCAGCTTTGAATAATATCTTTTAAAGTATTTTTCAAGTCAAATATTTTACGACCATTCACACAATAGAGTATACTTCGTAAGTTTTCGACCGCAAAATTACTCAAAAGATCTCTTAATTACCCCCCCCCATTTTGTTAAAATATGTTAATAGCTATTATAAAAGGGGAATTTTTATGACGATATTTAGAGCTAAAATGAAGCACTATCACAAATCTAAGGCCCTATCTTTTCATAAGACAAGGCCTTAGATTATGTATTGATGAATCGCTTTGAATTCACAAGTTCTATTTTCCGGAAGTCTTTTTCATCAGATGTCTTACGGCCCCTTCGAGCTGCGCGTCATGGCCGCTGAGTTCATCGCCCGGATTGTTATAGATAATCACGTCGGGTGTGAGCTGATGATTCTCAAGAACATTCCCTTTGAGGTCTTTACTCGTAACCTGCGGAATACCGAAATATAGCGAGGGGTCGATCTGGGTTTCCCACCATACGGCAGTCATCGTGCCGGGAACGGGGGCACCGACTACATCGCCGAGGCCAAGGGTCTGATAGACAAAGGGGGTGCCGTGTGCATCACTATAGTTGCTTTCGTTCACCAGCATTACTGAGGGTTTGGTCCACTGCGAGAACGGTTCGGAGCCTATATACTGACCACGGGGAACAAATCTTACATATTCTTTTCCGCCGAGAAGTATGGCAATGTCGTTATGCAACCAGCCGCCACCGTTGAAACGGGTATCGACTACGACTGCGTCACAATTGCGGTATTTTCCGAGAAGACGGTCGTAGACGGTCTGATAGCTGTCGCCATCCATTCCTTCCACATGAACATAACCGATACGGCCTCCCGAGATGGAATCGACAAAGGCTTCGTTTCGCTCTACCCAACGCTGATAGAGCTGGCCTGATATAGCTCCTTCGCTCACGGGCTTCACTTCCTTGAATTCAGTTTTGCCATCGGTCTTGCGTATCTCAAGGCGTGTCTTACGGCCCGCTTTATCTTCAAGCATCGGGTAGTAATCTTTTCCTGCCTCTATTTTCTTGCCGTCGATGGAGAGTATGATATCGCCGGGCTGGATTCCTACCTTGGAGGGAGCAAGAGGCCCGCGGGGAAGAACTTCGGCAACTTTAAGGCCGTCTCCTTCGTAGGAGGAATCAAAGAAGGCTCCCAAAGAGGCTATCCGATGTCCTGAGCCGGCGGGAGAGGAACGGAAACCGGAACCGGTGTGGGAAGCATTGAGCTCGCCGAGGATTTCACTCATCATGATTGCAAAATCATGATTGTTGTTGATATAGGGAAGGAATTCGCGGTAATGTTCGCCATAACCTTTCCAGTCGACCCCATGAAGATCTTTGTCGTAGAATTTATCGTTTACCTGACGCAGCATGTGGTCGTAGATATATTCTCGTTCGAGACTACGTTTGCGTTCGTGGGGGGCCTCAAACTCTACATCTTCTGAACTTCCACGCTCAAGATCGAGCTTCTTTATCCCTTTCCCGGAAATAAGGAAGATATTTTCTCCATTTGAATCGGGCGCGATGCCACCGCTTATGCCTCCGATAAGCACCTTGGTATCGCCTTTCTTAAGGTCGCGTTCCATAAGATTGTATGAACCGTCGGCATTGCGGGCTACATAATAAAATTTATCGCCTTTAGGAGAGAGATAATAGTCGCCGATGATGCCGGAGCTATCAGTCAGACGTGACAACCGGAATTTACGGTTGCGAAGGTCAAATTTTGCTGATTTCTCCTCATCTTTCTTCGAAGCGCCATCCTTCTTATCTTTTTTATCTTTCTTTTTTGAATCTTTATCCTTGTCTCCTTCTTTATCTTTCTGATCTTTTTCAGCCTTTTCCTTGAGGGCGGTTTCCTCTTCGGTCATATTGAAGTCATCCCAGGCTTCACCATCAAGCACCATAAGCATTATATCACGCTCATTTCCCCATGAGCCCTGACTCTTCATTCCATACTTACCCGTGGAATATGTCATGGCCTTCCCTCCGAGGGCCCATTTGGGATTACCGTCGGAATAACCGCTCTCCGTGAGATCTACCACCTCCGTGCCGTCAGCTTTTACAAGGGCGATATCGCTGTTGTTCCATCCGCCCGTGCCGATATAGCTGATCAGTAGCCATTTGCTATCCGGACTCCAGCTGAAAGGCACATCACCGTCGGAATAAGAATAGTTGTATTTGCCATCGAGAGCAGTCGTGACTTTTTTAGTATCCACATCTATCACTTTAAGCTCCGTACGGTTTTCAAGGAAAGCCACTTTCTTGCCGTCCGGGCTGAATTCCGGCTGCTGAGCCGCTGTCTCGCATTTGTAGAGGGGTTTCTCCTCAATTTCTGTAGCGTAGGCGAATTGCTTTTCATCGGGATTTTTGATTTCAGCCGTGAAGAGTTGCCAATAACCCTCGCGGTCGGAATCATAAACGAGCTTTCGGCCGTCGGCTGAGAAACTTACCGAGCGTTCCTGTGCCGGGGTGTCGGTGATGCGACGCGTGGTCTTATATTTGGCGTCAGTGACGTAGATGTCGCCGCGTATCACGAAGGCGATTTCATTCCCGGAGGGGGATACGGCCATTGAGGTCGCACCGCTTTCGCTCATGTATTTCACCCGGTCGTCATCGTAATCATCAAAGATAATCTCTACAGCCAGTTTAGAGGGTTCGCTCCCGGGACGCTGCACGTAAATGTCGCCGGCCCAACTGTAGACAAGAGTGCCGTCAGCTGCAGCGGAAAGAGAGCGTACAGGATGCTTTTCAAATTTTGTAAGCTGCTTTTTAACTCCTCCATCAACCGAACGCTCATATATATTGAGCGTGCCGTCTTCCTCACTTATATAATAGAAGCCTGAGCCATCGGCTTTCCACACGGGATTCATGTCGTGACCGGCAAAATCGGTTAGCTTCTTGAAATCTTTTCCATCATAAAGCCAGATATCTCCTGTGGCTGCAGAACGTTCATGCTTACGCCAAATATTCTCGAAACCTTTCTTATCCTGATAGAGCAATCTGCCGTTTTGTCCGGAAGCGGAAAGCATGGGCAGCGAAAGATATGGAGCGGGGCGTGTGCCCGGTTCGGTGATATCGAGGCTATAGGTGCGCGTCATGAACGGAGCACGGCTCGACTTCTCAGAGGGCATCTCGCCGGAAGAATAGATTATGGTTGTGTTGTCGATGAAAGTCAGCGGGGTCTCCGTACCGGTGGACGTGGTGAGACGCACGGGCTTACCTCCGGTAGCCGGTATCTTATATAGGTCGAAAGAGCCTTCACGTTCGCTGGAGAAGACTATTGTGGAACCGTCCGGACTCCATATCGGAGCCGTGTCGTAGGCTTCGTTGGAGGTAAGTTGCAAGGCTTTCCCTCCTGAAACAGGTATTGAAAAAATATCGCCCTTGTAGGTAAAGGCTATTGTTTTTCCGTCAGGAGAGACAGATGTGTTGCGTAGCCAACGTGGACTTTCAGCAATGGCACCCAGCGACGTGCAGAGCGCAAGTGATAAAATGAGTTTTCGCGTCATAACGGTATATTTGATTCTAACTGAATGCTTTGACGGCCTAACTTTATCAAGGAGTTAAACCGGAACGGGAATAGAGAGCAGTTCTCTGAAAGGCTCGAGGAAGAAACTGCGCTCCTTGAGACCGGGATGCGGCAATGTGAGTTCAGGAGTGGAGAGCTGAAGATTATCGACAGCCATTATATCGATATCGATATATCTGTCGCGATAGGTGCCGTCGGCATTGCGGTGACGCGAATCGCCGGCAGCCTCTCCAATCTCTTTTTCTATCTTCTGAAGAAGATGAAGCACATCGAGGGGCTCTCGATCCGAGATAAAGAGCATTCCGACATTAAGAAACTTGTTTGCCGAATCAAAGCCGAAAGGTTCGGACTCCACATAATGTGAAAGTTCGAACCAACCGAATTCGCGTTCAATCGCCCTGACGGCACGACTGAGATTGAGATTTCTGTTGCCGAGATTGCTCCCGATATTAATATAATATCTCATAACCAATAATATTCATTCACAGCCGTATGCCCTGCGTAGCCTTTCCCTGCGTAGCTTTTCCCTCGCGTAGCCGGAAAACCCTGCGTAGCTTTTCCCTACGTAGCCTCTCCCTGCGTAGCCGGTGGCTTATCAGAACGGTGTCAGATGTGGTTCCGATTGCAGCCGAGGCTGAGGGAGCAACCTTTCGGTTGTGACCGAAGTCGAGTGCTGCAATCGGGGCCGCAGATGGCCCGTTATCATAAGCCACAAATTATAAGGTCTTTTTAACTTCAACTTCCTCATACGCCTCAATCAGATCTCCTTCACGGATATCATTATATCCCTGGACGGAGAGTCCGCAGTCGTATCCGGAGACAACCTCCTTCACATCATCCTTGAAGCGTTTAAGCGATCCGAGCTCGCCGGTATAAATCACAATACCATCGCGGATTACGCGCACTTTGCTGGCCCGCTTGATCTTGCCATCACGAACGATAGCTCCGGCAATCGTACCGACTTTCGAGATATGATAGGTCTGAAGCACTTCTGCCGTACCGGTGATCTCCTCTTTGATTTCGGGAGAAAGAAGGCCTTCCATTGCATCTTTGACTTCCTCGATTGCTTTATATATGACGGAGTAAAGACGTATTTCAACACCCTCTTTATCTGCTTCACGACGCGCAGCCGCCGAAGGACGCACCTGGAAACCGATGATGATAGCATCTGAAGCGGCTGCCAGAGTGACATCCGACTCGGATATGGCACCGACTCCTTTATGAAGCACATTGACCTGAATCTCGGGAGTGGAGAGTTTAAGCAGTGCATCAGAGATAGCTTCGATAGAACCATCAACGTCTCCTTTGACAACGAGATTAAGTTCATGGAAGTCGTTGAGCGCACGGCGGCGACCGAGCTCCTCAAGACCGGGACGCTTCTTGGTGCGAAGACCAAGCTCACGCTGCAGCTGTTCGCGCTTGGTTGCGATTTCGCGCGCTTCCTGTTCGGTTTCAAGGACGTTGAAAGTATCGCCGGCGGTCGGAGCTCCGTTAAGGCCGAGGATCAGCACCGGAGTGGCGGGACCGGCCTCCTTGACACGTTGGTTACGCTCGTTGAACATCGCTTTTACCTTACCATAATGTGTGCCGGCAAGAATTACATCGCCAACACGAAGCGTGCCGTTCTGAACGAGCACAGTGGCAACGTAACCACGCCCTTTATCGAGCGAGGATTCAATCACTGATCCGATTGCAAGACGATCAGGGTTGGCCTTGAGTTCAAGGAGTTCTGCTTCAAGCAGCACTTTCTCCATCAGTTCCTCCACGCCGATACCTTTCTTGGCGGAGATATCCTGGCTCTGATATTTTCCTCCCCATTCCTCAACAAGATAATTCATCTGGGCAAGCTGCTCCTTTATCTTATCGGGGTTGGCGGCAGGCTTATCGATTTTGTTGATTGCAAATACCATGGGAACGCCGGCAGCCGATGCATGGTTGATGGCCTCGATGGTCTGAGGCATCACGTCGTCGTCGGCAGCCACGATGATGATTGCAAGGTCTGTAACCTTCGCACCGCGGGCACGCATGGCCGTGAAGGCTTCGTGACCGGGCGTATCAAGGAACGTGATATGGCGGCCATCGGGCAGCTTCACGTTGTATGCGCCGATATGCTGGGTGATTCCTCCGGCCTCGCCGGCAATCACGTTGGCTTTACGGATATAGTCGAGCAATGAAGTCTTACCATGATCCACATGACCCATGACGGTGACGATCGGCGGACGAGACTGGAGGTCTTCCTCCTTGTCTTCCTGAACCTCGATCGCTTCGGTGACATCAGCACTGACAAACTCTGTGGTGAAACCGAATTCTTCTGCCACAATATTGATTGTCTCGGCGTCAAGACGCTGGTTGATAGACACCATTACGCCAAGATTCATACATGTAGCGATAACGTTGTTTACAGGGATATCCATGAGGCTGGCAAGATCGTTGGCAGTCACGAATTCCGTGATCTTGATAACCTTGCTCTGCTCTGCTTCGCGCTGCTGGTTCTCCAGCTCACGGTTGTGCATCTCCTCACGCTTCTCCTTACGCCATTTTACGCTCTTCTTGGTGGTCTTGTTGGTGAGACGCGCCAAAGTCTCTTTTACCTGACGCTGCACGTCTTCTGAGTTGATCTCAGGTTTTACGGCCTTACGGTCGCGGTTTTTCTTCTTTCCGCTTCCCTGCTCGGCCCGAGCCTGACCGGCTCCGCCACGCTGACGGTTGGCATTGTTGCCTCCCTGATCATTACGGTCTTTCTTGCGGTTGTCGCTGCCGAAACCGGGCTGTGATGCAGCTTTCTCGATATCGACTTTTTCCTTGCCGATACGTTTGCGTTTCTTACGGTCGCCTTCTGCTCCGGCTGCTCCCTGGTTGCGCAATGCCGCCCGCTCGCTCTTGGATTTCTTACGAGGACGCGTAGACTGGTTGAGGGCGGAAAGATCAATCTTTCCTACAACTTTCAGTTCGGGACCTTGGCCGCCGGGAGAAAGGCGGAACACATTGTTGCCCGCAGGTTGCTCCTCTTTCACCTCATTTGACGGTTCTTCCTTCTTAGGCTCTTCTACAGTTTTTTCTTTCTCTGCGGCCATAGCTTTTTCTTCCTTACGCTCTTTCTTTTCTTCGGGAGCGGGTGCCGGCGTCTCCTTCTTGACGGGTTTCACGGCGGCTTCTTCTACTTTCGCAACAGCCGGAGCCGGATCAGCTTTGGGCTCTGACTTGGGCTCAGCTTTGGGCTCAGTTTTAACGGCCGGTGCGGCCACAGGGGCCTCAACAGCCACAGGAGCCGGCTTGGGAGCAGGAGCTTTCTCTACAGCAGGAGTTTCTGCCGGGGCGGGAGCTACGGCAGCCGGTTTAACTGCCTCCGCTTTTGCCGGTTGCTCCGCCGGTTTCTGTGCAACCGGTTCATCAGCTTTTTTTGGCGCAGCCACTGCCGCCGGTTTGCCGGGAGCATCAAGATCTATATGGCCGACAATGCGGGGCCCGCTTATAGTGGCTCCGGCCTTGCGTGCCTCGGAGTGCTCGCGCACAGGCTTGGCGGGCTTCTCTTCCGGTTTGCGGCGGGTAGAGATAATGGTGTCGGATTTGCCCTTCGCTTCTTTGTCTTTGCTGAATTCACGCTCCAGAAGAGCCACGGCCTCCGCATCGATACGTGCGTTAGGATCGGTGGCGACCTCTATATTATGTTTGCGCAAGAATTCAACGACGGTGCTTACCCCGACATTCAGATCTTTGGCTACTTTGCTGATTTTAGTTCGCATATATTATTTTTTGTTTTTTCTTTATTCTGTTTCAGGCCTTGGCCTGTTGATCGCTGCCGGAGGGCAGAATCAGTCTTCAAACTCTGCTTTCAGCACATCGAGCACGTGCTGGAGAGTGGTGTCTTCAAGATCGGCCTGATCAAGCACTTCCTGAGGAGCGTTGAGAACGGCTTTGGCTGTGCCCAGACCGAGATCCTTAAGAGCTTCGATGATCCATTCATCGATTTCATCGCTGAATTCATCGAGATAAATATCTTCCTCGCCCTCTTCGATGTCACGGTAGACGTCGATCGTATATCCGGTGAGCATCGAGGCCAGACGGATGTTAAGCCCCCCCTTTCCGATTGCAAGACTCACCTCATCGGGATGAAGGAACACTTCGGCTTTTTTCTCTTCTTCGTTGAGACGGATGGATGAGATCTTGGCTGGACTGAGCGCCCGCTGAATATATAGAGAAGGATTAGATGTATAGGAGATCACATCAATATTCTCGTTGCGTAGCTCACGGACGATTCCATGAATACGGCTTCCCTTGATACCGACACAGGCTCCGACCGGATCAATGCGGTCGTCATAGCTTTCAACGGCGATCTTGGCTCGTTCGCCGGGAATGCGGGCTACTCCCTTGATCGTGATGAGACCGTCGCGGATCTCGGGAACTTCCTGTTCGAAAAGACGGCGGAGGAAACGCGGATCGGTTCGGCTCACAATCACTTTGGGATTGTTGTTGGGATTATCGACGCGTTTCACTATCGAACGCACCATGTCTCCTTTATGGAAGAAATCGCCGGGAATCTGCTCTTCTTTGGGCATGATAAGCTCGTTCTGCTCTTCATCAAGAAGAAGCATCTCCCGCTTCCATATCTGATGGACTTCGGCTGTGAGCACCTCTCCTTCAAGCTCCTTGAATTTGCTGAAGAGTGCATCTTTCTGAAGGTCGAGGATGCGCGACTGTAGCGTCTGGCGCAGATTGAGAATTGCACGGCGACCGAATTTCTCGAAGAAAATCTGCTTTGTGACATCTTCTCCGATCTCACATTCGGGGTCGATTTCGCGTGCATCGGTGAGACCGACCTGCATATTGGGGTTCTCTACCTCTCCGTCGGGAACCACCTCCAGATTCTGATAAATCTCGCAGTCGCCTTTGTCGGGATTCATAATGACATCAAAATTCTTGTCGGTGCCGAACATTTTTGCCAGCACGTTGCGGAATGATTCTTCAAGAACCGATATCATTGTCGTCTTGTCGATGTTCTTGTTTTCCTTGAATTCAAGAAACTGATCGACCATATTTACTGTCTCTGCTTTCTTTGCCATTAGACGTTTTATCTTTATATGTTATTTTGCCTTCTCACGGGGAGAGGCGGCTTAATGTTTTCTATTCCCTATCGGCACGATCGGAACTGAGGCTTCGTTCTCCGACTCTTAAAATTCGAGATGATATTCAGCCCGCTTTACATCAGAGAACCCGAAACGATGATCTACCGCCTGCTGAACCGGGCGTTTAGCTCCTTCCGGCTTCACTTTCTCAATGGTCTCCAACGTAAAGCCCTCATCATCCACTTCCTTGAGCACTCCCTGATATTTCTTACCGTCCACCGCGACCACATCAACAGGATTGCCTATATTCTTTTCATATTGACGGCGCACCTTGAAAGGAGTGGTTAGTCCGGAGGAGCCAACCTCGAGTTCATAGTCTTCTTCATCGCGGGAGAAGGCTTCTTCTATGGCACGCGTAAGCTCGACACAATAGTCGATGTCTACACGGCTGTCGGAATCAATCTCTACGACAATCTCATTCGAAGGACTCACCCGCAGATCTACAAGAAACATGTCGGTGCCTTCAAGCTGTGACTCCACGAAGTTTTTTAAGGATTCTTTTTCTATCATCTCTTACTAAAAACAAGGAGGAGACCTGTGTCCCCTCCGGAATTCTCTGCAAAGATAGTAAAAATCCCGTCTGCTTACAACGGAATCGACCTCCTCCCTCTTATATACCCCTTTATATAGATACTATTTTAAATATTTTTATATTTTTTTAACATTTACCATCTAACTCTCCGCCCAGCCATGCATCTATCAGGCGACGCGACAGGGAGGGCTTCGTGGGCAATTGAGGACAGTCGTCTATCCCGAACCAGCCCCCGGCCGTCAGTTCGCCATCGGCAAAACGGATTTCACCTCCTCGCCAATCAGCAGTGAACGCGACCATCAGCTGCGACGGAAAGGGCCATGACTGACTGCCGAAATAGCGGATATTCTCAATTTCGAGCGAGGTTTCTTCAAGAACCTCTCGCGCTACGCATTGCTCAAGGGTCTCGCCTGTCTCGACGAAGCCGGCAACAAGTGCGAATATGTCTTTCTTAAAATTGGCAGCATGGACTAAAAGAGCTTTATCTCCTCTTCTGACAAGCACCACTATTGCCGGCGATAAAGAGGGAAAGATTTCACGTCCGCAAGAGGGGCATCTGACACTTATCTCGCCGGAAGCGACTGTCGGACTGCCGCAACTGCCACAATAAGCATTGGTAGCCTTAAAATATGACAGTTCCGCTTTGCGCACCTCATTTCTATAAGCTTTTTCACTCATATAGGCCCAGGCTTCGCGCAGACCCACTTCACGTTCTACTCCATCAATTACGACCCTTACCATTTCTCTCTTAATATCATCTCTATACTATTTCGGCCTCTATGTCGCGCATAAATTTTCCTATTACCGGATTTTCCGTAACCACTTTCCTTATAAACTCGCGCGTGGGAAGCGGTTTCTTTATTTCTGCGGTCGCATTAAGTTCCACAGCCAGAGTGATGAGATCGTTTTCGAGCCGGTCGCGAAGAAAATCCACGACTTCATGATCATTCTCAAACTGCTGAACCTGGGCCGGATGATTAACCTTAAGCAAATAGCGGTTATCTCCCGACGATTCGGGCAATCCGGCTTTCATTGCCCCTACAAGAATAAATCGGGAGGGATGGGTTTCGATAAACTCGGTCCATACCTCCCTGAAGCGTTCCGGAGTGTAGGGTGTGGTACGGGGCCCTCGCGTGGAGTCTGCCACCTTGCCGGCTACACCCTCCTTAAGACTGAATGTGCGCGGAGGACCGACTTGCCTGCTTCCGGACATCTGGCCCGGGACGGGACGTCGCTGCCGCTCTGCGGGGGGAGCCGAATAGGGGGCGGGGGATTCGGATGTAACCGAGGGGGGCGGAGTGGGCGCCGATGTTTTTGCTACCGGAGCGAATTCGCTCTGCGCCGTTGCGGAGGATTGAGAGGAACCTGCCGATGGGGCCGAACGTTTTACCGGCTCGACGGCAGGATTAGTGAGTTTGGGGCGTGATGACTCCGGATCGGGATCATTACCAAGAAGCTGACAGAGACGAATCAGCGTCAGTTCGACAAGAAGTTGCTTGTTTGTGGCGGTGCGATAATTGAGATCGCAGTCGTTAAGAAGCCTGAGAGCGGCATAATACCAACGAGCGGGCAACTTTCGCGCCTGTTCGGCAAAAAGACGTGCCGTCTCCTGGTCGGTTTCAAGCAGCGGAAGGGTGCGCGAATCGACTGCCACCATAAGATCGCGGACGTGGGAAGCCAGACTATTGATGAAGAAGAGAGAGTCGAACCCTTTGTCACGAATTTCTTTATACAGGAGAAGAGCTTCAGGAACGTTACTGCCAACAAAAGCATCTACGAGCTTGAAGAAATACTCACTGTCGAGAATGTTAAGGTTAGCGATTGCCGACTCGTAAGTGATATCCCCTCTTGTGGAGGCCGCCATCTGGTCGAAGATGGATAGCGCATCGCGCATTGCGCCGTCGGCACGTCGGGCCACGACACCGAGTGCCCGGGCATCGGCACGTATGCCTTCGCTTTCAGCAACATATTGAAGATGTTCGACGATATCGTTGATCGTGATCCGCTTGAAGTCATAGATCTGACAACGGCTCAAGATGGTCGGAATCACTTTATGCTTCTCCGTTGTGGCAAGAATGAATATCACATATTTCGGGGGTTCCTCGAGTGTCTTGAGAAAGGCATTGAAGGCTGCGGCGGTGAGCATGTGGACCTCATCGATTATCACAACCTTATAGCGTCCCATCTGCGGAGGAACGGCCACTTGCTCGGTGATGGACCGGATATGATCCACACCATTGTTTGAAGCGGCATCGAGCTCAAGAAGATTGAATGAGTTTCCTTTCTCGATAGCTTTGCATGAGGCGCATTCCCCACATGCTTCGCCGTCGGGCGTGGGAGAAAGACAATTTATCGTCTTGGCAAAGATACGGGCACAGGATGTCTTGCCGACACCGCGAGGCCCGCAGAAAAGATATGCCTGCGCAAGACGCTGCGTCTCTATGGCATTCTTGAGAGTTGCCGTTAGGTTTTTTTGTCCCACTACAGCCGAAAACGTAGAGGGACGGTATTTGCGTGCACTGACTATATATTGTGTGGATCCGGTAGGTTCACTCATGATGGTACCTGTTCAATTAGATTACAAAACTACAAAAAATCCGCGACATTTCCATTTCGATGCAACAATATTAAGGCAGAGACGTTACAATTACAAAAAACAAACCGAACATGGCTAAAAGCAATCTATATACCGGCGGTGGCGACACGGGCACGACTTCGCTCGTGGGTGGCCAGCGAGTAAAGAAAAACAGCGTTCGCCTGGAGGCTTACGGCGACCTTGATGAATTCTCTTCAACCCTGGGGGCTATCGCAGCTGATCCGGCCTGTAATGAGGAAATAAAGGGACAGGTGATGCAGATTCAGAACGAGCTTTTCAATATCGGATGCTATCTGGCAACTCAACCGGCAGAGGGAGCGAAACCGACATGTGCCTCGATCACTCCCGAGAAGATCAGCGAACTGGAAGGCTGGATCGATGCTCTTGACGAACAGACTCCGAAGATCAATGCTTTCGTACTGCCGGGAGGTTCTGCATTGGCGGCAAAAGCCCACATCGCACGCACTACTTGCCGGCGCACCGAACGCCGCGTAATCGACCTTTCGGATGTGGAATATGTAGATCCCGCAGTGATAAAATATATCAACCGTCTTTCAGACTATCTTTTCATCGCCGCCCGTTATCTCAATTATATTCAGGGAATAGACGAAGTGGTATGGAAAAAGTAGGCCGGTTGAATTGAACCGCCGGAACGGATGTTAGAATAAATTTAAAATCAATAAAAAAAATTTAATATTATATGTACTGGACACTTGAACTCGCATCCAAGCTTGAGGATGCACCCTGGCCCGCAACAAAAGAGGAGCTCATCGACTTTGCAATGCGTAGTGGCGCGCCCCTCGAAGTGATAGAGAACCTTCAGGAGATAGAAGACGAAGGCGAGACCTACGAAAGCATCGAAGAGATCTGGCCCGACTACCCCTCCAAAGACGACTTCTTCTTCAACGAAGACGAATATTGATGAATATCAGAGA
>CAZOPN010000033.1:0-23920 GCA_964581685.1 uncultured Sangeribacter sp.
TCGCTCCAACCCAGCGACCCCAGGGGCACTCAAATTTATGAGATGGGCTCTTAGAAATACATATAGCAAAGATGAGTGAGCAATTTGGCCTTATAGGAAGTAAACTCGGACATTCCTTCTCTTCTCTATTTTTCAATGAAAAATTCAGAAGAGAAGGAATGGATGCTTCCTATGCTTTATTTCCCATTTCTTCTATAAAAGAGGTATCTGATTTGATAAAGTCTCATCCTGATTTACGAGGATTTAATGTTACTATTCCTTATAAAGAACAGATCATACCTTTTCTCGATACACTTTCAGATGCGGCAAAAGAAATAGGAGCTGTCAATGTGGTTAAAATAGAAAAAGGCCCTGGGGGGGTGACTCTCCATGGTTATAATACGGATTGGATCGGTTTTATGAGGTCGTTAGATTTTTTATCTAATGACACTTTCCCAAAAGCTTTGATACTTGGTTCCGGAGGAGCTTCTAAAGCCGTTAGATATGCGCTTCGCCAAATGGGAATTTCATATACTTTGGTTTCACATTCGGCCGCGGCGTGTTCGATAGACTATAACGCGCTGACAAATGAAATCTTTGAAAAAAATAGACTAATAATCAATACCACTCCTTTAGGGATGTTTCCGGACACTAACGTTTTTCCTCCCCTCCCTTATGAATGGATCAACGATACTCATTTTTGTTATGATCTAATTTATAATCCCGCCGTAACCGAGTTCATGAGATTATGTGCTGAGCAGGGAGCTTCCGTGAAGAACGGCCTGCAGATGCTCCGTATACAGGCAGAAGAATCCTGGAGAATTTGGTCAGAATGAAGTCGGGAATGTTTATACCGCTCTGTGCCCTTTGTGCCGGGATACTGGCAACCGGTGCCGGCGCGGATATCTTATGGGCGTCATATTTCTTAATAAGCGGGTGTTTGATTTATCTTTATCTTATATATAAAGGTAAAGACCCTCTCATAAGATTTAAGCTTTTAAGATATCATCTGGTCTGGCCGGCTTTTATCTTTTTCGGTATAGGAATTTTGTCCGGCGATATTAACCGACCGTTTTTGATACGAGGAGAACCTTCTTTAGAATTTTCAGAGGCTTTGGGGCATGTTAGAAAAATTTCTACAACCACTTGCGGTGACCAACTTGAAATTGATGTCATTTCATTATATAATCATTCTGGAGAAATAATAACTCCGTATAATTTACGCACAATTTTATATACAGACGTTTCAGATGTCTCGGTTGATGATGTAATACGTTTTCCTGCAAAATTTGAATTAATCGAGGATTCTTCAAATCATTTATATTCAGGTTATGCTCGAATGCTATCTGATAAGGGAATTAATTATTGCCTATACCTGAATAATGGAGATATTGCGGTAGTTGATTCTCGAACCACATTGAATGGTTTAGCATCAGGCTTTAGGGATAGAATTGAAAGTCACATTGAATTATCCGGACTTTCACGTCATACGAAGAATCTGTTGATTCCTATTCTTCTTGGCGATCGTCAATATCTTGAGCCTAATGTACGAACACTTTTTGCGGATGCCGGAATATCGCATATTCTTGCTTTGAGTGGGTTACATGTAGCAATAATTGTGGGCATTGTATTTTTTCTGCTTTTTCCGTTGAATTTTGCCGGTTTATACAAGCAACGAATAGTTGTTGCAATATTAATTTTATGGGGATATACATTTATAGCGGGATTACCTCTTTCTGCGGTCAGAGCATCACTGATGCTTACGTTCATTGCTTTTGCCTTATTTCTGGAGCGGAAAGGAAGTGCCTTTAATGCTTTATGTATTTCGGTATTTATCATACTTCTCCTGTCGCCATTATCCATTCATGATGCCGGATTGCAGTTGAGCGTAGTTTGCGTTGCCTCCCTTATATTATTTGCTGAAAGATTAAATCCCGTTGATCGAAAGGCTCATCCCTTGCTTTATAAATCTATTGGATTTGTTGTTGCAACCATTGTAACTACTTTTGCATCCTGGGCTTTGACGGTTTTTTATTTCCGGCAATTTCCGGCAATGTTTTTTATTATTAATCTGATTACACTCCCTTTCCTTCCGATATATTTGATAGCTTCCGTAATATATTTGTTATTTTCAGCTGTCGGCTATGAACCTGTATTATTTACACGAATAATTGATAGTGTCCCCGAGGTGCTTGAATCATTGATTACTTTTATTGTAGGTGGAGAGACAGTATTTAAATTCTCCATTTCATCTTTCACGGTAATATTATGGTTGGGTGCGCTTGTAGGGATTGCGGGGTTTATATATTGTAGAAGATTTAAAAAAGCTTACATGGTTTCAGCTGTTACGTTAGTTTTATTATCTTTTCTTTCTATTCCTTTCACCGGAGCAAATGTTGCGAATAATGGTTTTATTTTATGTAATTATTATCACGATCTGTTAATTCGGGAATTAAATAATGGAATAGAAACAGATTATAAGATTAGCAAAGGTTGCGTTTCAAAAATAGATCTTTATGGAAAGACTATTGTATCGGTTGATTGTAATCCGGCAGAGGAACATTTGCTAAATAGTAGCACTATTTCATCATGCGACTTTCTTTTGCTCACCGGAAGTTTAACGGAGAATGTGGAGGATGTAATTAGAAAGTTCAGGCCGTATAAAGTTGTGATTCATCCGACGGTAAGAAAAGATAGAGAGATAGAAATCATAAACCATTGTAATGAACTTAAACTACCATATCATAGTTTGAGAATGGATAAAGCCTTACGTGTCGTCGCAGATTGAAAAGGTATTACTAATATCATGTCCTTATGAAATTACTTGTCAAAAAGCTTGAAGTTGAAGGTTATAAACCGTTTAATCCAACCGACTTGAATATAGTGGAATTCAATAGGCTTGATGAGCGTATTGATACGTTTCGGCTTGATGGAGCCTTAATCAATAATCTTAAGATTATTCCATATAATGAAGAGGTTCCCGGGGTGATATATGAAGGAGATAGCTTATATATAAAAAAAATCTCCGGAAATTGTGATACCGGAGATACTGATAATATTTATCAAATTTATAAATGCTAAGAATCAAGAAGAATAAGCCCCGGTCTCTCATAATAATAAGGCATTAAATACCTTTATTTTTAATGGTTGAGGTGAGGATAAGTGACACATAGAAGGTCTAATCCTTATATTTTCTCAACATGTTGATTTTATAATACTGGGTGCTGTCAAAGTCTTCCGTATGCAGGGTTATACTGTCGATAAAGAGCGGCATAACGGATCTGTCTTCTATTTTTAACATTCCGAAAATACGTTCGACTTTTTTTGCAGTATCAGTCTGAACGGAGAGCGTCTGATTATTTCTGCCGGTTAATGTTTTTGTTGCATAGGCCATACTCCCATCCGGATAGGCCACGCCCAGCATAATCTGACCTTGAGGCATTCCATGGAAACGCATTTTCCACGTAAGACTACTCCCCTTTCCAAATTCAACTTGCTTAATAGTAAACATAAGATTATCGTAAGGAGACAACTTACTGATCACCGCATGACGTGTATATGGCCACAAATCGTTCTCTATTATGTTTACATCTGCTTTTCCGGCAAGTTTTTTGCGTCTGTTAAGGAGTTCTTTATCAACTTTCGCAAAAAGCTGTTCATATTTATCAGGATTTCTACCATACCACGACATCAGCGAATCAAATTCCTCTTTTGATAATCCTCTTTTTTGTATTATATATTCTATAATCCGGTCTTTTGATCCCGGAGTCATATTCATTCCTTCCGTCTGAGAATATCCTTCTGCCATTTCCAGATCTGCCATCAACCCTATCATCTGCTTTTCAGACAGACCGGGTGAATCCTCTTTTTTCCCACATTGTGCGAAAGAAAAGATAATGAGCACAGAAATGAATAAAGGTAAAATTCTTCTCATTATTTTAATTTAGGATTACTTTTAGAATATTCTCTTAATTTTCTGAAAGTGTCGGAAGCATTTTTTGAGAAGAAAAAAATAAGCAGGAATACGCCGATACAAATGGATGAATCAGCTATATTGAAAATATATGCGAAGAATTCATAGTTTGTACCTCCAATTCCCGGGATCCATTCAGGCCATACAAATTCAAAAAACGGGAAATAAAGCATATCGACCACCATCCCCTCAAACCATGTGGAATATCCACCTTCGGGCGGAAACATTACAGCAATCTCGGGAGGCATTGGATTATTAAATATTACTCCATAGAAAACGCAGTCGAATATATTCCCTGCAGCCCCGGCAGTGATAAGCGCCACACACACGATAAACCCCTTGCTAACCTCCTTAAGGCGGCATATCTTGACAAGGAACCATGTGAATAAAATAACGGCTACTATTCTGCCGATTGTAAGAAAAATCTTCTGTCCGAATTCAAGGCCAAAAGCCATCCCATTGTTTTCAATAAATTTTAAATGAAACCAAGAGGTTATGGAATAGTCTTCTCCAAGATAGAAATTGGTTTTTATCCAGATTTTAAGAATCTGATCTGCCAAAAGCACGACGAATATAATGATAAAAGCAAGCCATCCGGCTGATATGCCGGATCGCCTGCTTTCTTCTCTTAGCGAAATGCCATTCCTTTCTGTGAATGTCTGCATTGTATGTTATTTTCTTATAACCTTTGCGAATATCTCTTCGCCATCAATATCCAGTTTTGTGGCTCCATCGGATTCTGTTAAATCAGCAATTACGATATCATCTGCCAAAACCTGAGCCATGATATATTCTCGGAAATCCTTCATTGCTTCATTTACTGCAGGAGAGTCTGAAAGAGTTATTTCCACCCTATCCGTAATATCAAAATCAGATGATTTTCTGATATTCTGAATACGATTTATGAGTTCACGGGCCATTCCCTCATTTTTAAGTTCTCTTGTCACCGTAACGTCCAGCGCAACAGTTAGATTGCCATCATTTGCAACCAGCCAGCCGGGAATATCTTCCGGAATGATTTCAACATCTTCCAAAGTAACGACCGGTGAACCATCGATTCCGGGGAATGTTATGGAACCATTTCTTTCAAGTTCGGCAATTTGTCCTCCATTCATGGCCATAATTGCTTTGCCAAGATCTTTCATTACCTTGCCATAGCGCGGTCCCAGTTTCTTGAAGTCAGCTTTTACACGCTTCACGAGTCCGCTCTGTTCGTTCTCGACAATCTTAAGCTCCTTGACATTCACTTCATCAAGGACAATATCCTTGACCGACTCAATGGCCATGCGCTGCGATTCATCCATCACGGGCACAAGAAGAGTCTGTAATGGCTGACGCACTTTAAGATTCACTTTTCGTCTGAGGGCAAGCACATTGGAGGTGAGTTGCTGCGCAAGTGCCATACGGTTTTCAAGTTCCTTGTCTACAAGAGCCGGGTCGTGTTCAGGAAAATCAGAAAGATGTACCGAAGAATAACCTTCTCCTTCAACGGTTGGAGCCATTAAATCTGTATAAAGGCGGTCGGCGTAGAAAGGAGCAAAAGGCGCGATAAGTTGAGCAATGGTTTTAAGACACGTATAGAGTGTCTGATATGCCGATAGTTTATCGGCATTCATCTCTCCGGCCCAGAAACGCTTTCTATTAAGACGGACATACCAATTGCTGAGATTATCGTTTACAAACGTTTCGATAGCTCTTGCTGCTTTAGTAGGCTCATAGTCATCAAGCGCCTCTTCGACCTCTTTGATGAGGGTGTGGAGAAGAGAAAGAATCCAGCGGTCGATTTCCGGACGTTCTGAGAATGCAATGTCCGGCTCTGTTCCCGTAAATCCATCTACATTTGCATATAAAGCGAAGAATTTATATGTATTGTAGAGGGTTGCGAACAATTTACGGCTCACTTCCGCCACTCCTTCTTCATCATATTTAAGATTATCCCAAGGAGAAGAATTGGAAATCATATACCATCTCACCGGGTCTGAACCAAATTTCTCTATATTACCAAACGGATCAATGGCATTTCCAAGACGTTTTGACATTTTATTGCCATTCTTATCTAATACCAATCCGTTGGAAATAACAGCTTTATATGCTACCGAGTCAAATATCATTCCCGCAATGGCATGCAACGTGAAAAACCATCCACGTGTCTGGTCTACTCCTTCTGCAATGAAATCTGCCGGATAAACTTCCCCACTGTCAAGGAGTTGCTTATTCTCGAAGGGATAGTGAATCTGAGCGTACGGCATCGCTCCCGAATCAAACCAGACATCGATAAGGTCGGTCTCGCGCTTCATTGGCTTTCCGCTTTCTGAAACAAGAATAATATCATCTACATAAGGACGGTGAATATCAATCCTATCATAGTTGGAAGCTGTATAGTCTCCGGGTACAAATCCTTTTTCAGTAAACGGATTATTCTTCATTATGCCCGCAGCTACAGCCTTATCTATTTCATTGCATAATTCTTTATATGAACCGATGCAAAGTTCTTCTTTCCCATCTTCTGTGCGCCAGATAGGAAGAGGCGTGCCCCAATAACGGCTTCTTGACAGATTCCAGTCTTGAACGTTCTCAAGCCATTTACCGAAACGTCCGGTTCCGGTCGATGCCGGTTTCCATTTTATTGTCTCGTTTAGTTCGATGAGACGTTCACGAGCGGCGGGAGTACGAATGAACCAGCTGTCAAGTGGGTAATACAACACGGGTTTATCCGTACGCCAGCAATGTGGATAGTTGTGCACATGCTTCTCTGTCTTGAAAGCCTCTCCCTGCTGTTTCATCTCCATACAGAGTCTCACATTTAGATCTTCTGCTTTTGATGCGGCAGTCTCATCATATTTCCCTTCAGGACTAAACTGCGGATCGTATGCGTTTTTCACATATTCTCCTGCATGACGACTGTAAAGGGGCACATCGACACATTTTTCAATAAAACTTTCGGCAAGTTCGTCAAGAAGATAGAATTTACCTGTCAGATCCACCATAGGGCGAGTCTCCCCCCTTTTATTGATCATAAACAGCGAGGGTATATCGGCTGCTTTGGCTACTTTGGCATCGTCGGCACCGAAGGTAGGGGCGATATGGACAATTCCGGTTCCATCTTCAGTTGTAACGTAATCACCGGGGATAACACGGAATGCACAATCAGCGATCTCAACGAAATTATCGTTGCCTACTGTATATTTCTTTTCGGGATGATTTTCAGCATAAGCCTTCACGTATTCCGGAGAATGATCATCCACTTTTTCCGTAGGCTTCACCCAGGGCATAAGCTGTTGATAATGCATACCGACAAGGTCACTTCCTTTATATCTTCCAACAATTTGATATGGAATCACCTTGTCGCCCGGCTTATAATCTTCCAATGGAAGATCAGCACCCTCTTTTTTAAGATATGAATTGACCAGAACTTCTGCAAGAACAATAGTAATCTTATCGCCTGTATACGGATTATATGTTCTTACAGCAACATAATCGAATTTTGGCCCTACACATAAAGCAGTATTGGAGGGTAAGGTCCAGGGAGTTGTGGTCCATGCAAGGAAGCAGGGACGTCCCCAGCCTTTCATCTCCTCTTTAGGATCAGCAATTGTAAAAAGCGCAGTCGCCGTAAGATCCTTAACATCGCGATAACATCCCGGTTGATTAAGCTCATGGGAACTGAGACCGGTTCCGGCAGCCGGAGAATATGGCTGAATGGTATATCCCTTATAGAGATACCCTTTCTTATATAACTCTTTAAGCAGCCACCAAACAGATTCTATATATCGGTTATCGTATGTGATATATGGATTGTTGAGATCAACCCAATAACCCATTTTATGGGTAAGGTCGGTCCACTCTTTTGTATATTTCATGACCTCCTTACGGCAGGCGGCATTATATTCATCGACAGAGATCTTTTTACCGATATCTTCTTTTGTGATTCCAAGATTCTTTTCAACTCCCAGTTCAACAGGAAGACCATGTGTATCCCAGCCTGCTTTTCTTTTTACATGAAATCCTTTCATCGTTTTGTAACGGCAGATAATATCTTTTATCGTTCGTGCCATTACGTGATGGATACCCGGCATACCGTTTGCGGATGGAGGTCCTTCATAAAAGACGAAAGTGGGACAACCTTCCCTGGCTTTCATGCTGTTCTCGAATAGAGAATGAGCATCCCAGCTTTGCAGAATCTCCTTATTGATGTCAGAGAGATTAAGCTGTTTGCTGTATTCTTTAAAATTCTTATTCATATATTTTTTGTGTCTATTTTTCGGTTATTTCTTCAGACCTTTTGTTCCTTTAGCACCTTTTACACCCCCTCCAAGAGAGAATATATTCTGATCGTATGTAAAGGTCTTGCGTTCTGTTTCTCGTTTTCGTTTTAAGGCAAGCTGAATCAGTTTATCCATCAGTTGTCCGAAAGATATTCCGGAAGCTTCCCAAAGATAATAAGAAAGAGAGCCCGGAATTGTATTGATCTCATTGACATACACATTATTGTCTTTTTCATCGATCATCACGTCAATTCTGCTCACTCCATGACACGACAAGACTCTGAACGTCTCACCGGCCATTTTTCTTATCTTATCACTCATTTCTTCAGATATCTCAGCAGGAATACGCTTATCGCTGTTCTGCATACCGTGATCTGTCTTGGAGCCTCCCATATATTTGTCTTCGTATGAGAGAATATCGCCCGTTTTAATCGGTTCCTCACATACCGACGACTGATGATCGTCTGCGTCTCCGAGAACAGAACAATTAATCTCTTTTAATTGCTCTATCATGTGCTCGACTATAATACGCTGAGAGAACTGTTCAGCCTTGTCAATTCTTTCAACCAGTTCCGCTCTGTCAGAGGCTTTCCCGATACCGACACTTGATCCGAGATTGGCCGGCTTAACAATCACAGGATATCCGAGCCTGGTCTCAATTTCCTCGATAATACGGTCTTTATCCGACCCCCACTGATGGTCTGTGAACCAAACATAATCAACCACAGGCACTCCTGATTCGCGCAGAATCATCTTCATCGTGATTTTATCCATTCCATTGGCACTCGAAAGAGTGTTGCAACCGGCATAAGGAATGCCAATCGTTTCAAGAACGCCTTCGAAGATTCCATCTTCTCCATTTGTTCCGTGAAGAACAGGAAGAGCAACGTGTAGTTCGGCCACTACCGGATTGCGTCGGCTGAACATACCTGTGTTGGCCTTATATAGATTATAATCTCCATATTCGGGACGCATAAAGACTTCTTCAGCTTCCGATATTAATTTATCGAGATTGCGGTAGTTTCGTATATCGAGAAGATTGTCGCCGGTATACCAACGTCCTTGTTTCGAAATATAGATTGGGATTATGTTGTATTTGTCTTTATTAAACGCATTGATTGCCTGCATGGCGGAAATAACGGAAATTTCATGTTCCACAGATCTTCCTCCAAAAAATACGGCTACATTGGTCTTCATTTCTATTCTGGTTTTATTCAACTTGCAAAAATACAAATATCTGCTGTTTCAAGCAAACCAAACTTATGGTTTCTACAAAAAAGTGCGCCGAAATAATCCGACGCACCGACAAATATGATTTTGAGTGGAATTTATTTGAAAAGATATTGCGATGAAATCGACTGATTATTGTGAATTCTTCTGATTGTATCAGCAAAGAGTTTTGCTACGGGAAGAACTGTTGCTTTATGATTCTCCTTAATATAAGGAATGGAATCTGTGAAGATTATCTCTTCAAGACCACATTTTTTCACATTCTCAGTTGCCGGATCGCTCATAACCGGATGGCTGCAAAGTGCTCTTACGGATTTAGCGCCGTATGAGAGAATAAGGTCGCTTGCCTTTGTGATGGTTCCCGCAGTATCAACAATATCGTCTACGAGCACAACGTTCTTGTCCTGTACATCACCGATAACCGTCATTTTTTCAACAACATTGGCTTTTGCCCTTTGTTTGTGGCAGAGCACGAGAGGAACATTGAAATATTTAGCGTATGAATTGGCACGCTTTGCTCCTCCTACATCCGGAGAGGCAATTACCATATCTTTAAGGTGAAGGCTCTCAAGATATGGAATGAAGATTGACGAAGCATACAGATGATCAACCGGGACATTGAAGAATCCCTGAATCTGATCAGCGTGGAGATCCATGGTGATCAACCGGTTAATGCCTGCTACACTCAGGAGATCTGCCACAAGTTTTGCAGCTATCGAGACCCGAGGCTTGTCTTTACGATCCTGACGTGCCCATCCGAAATAAGGAACAACAGCTATAATGGATGCTGCCGAAGCTCTTTTGGCTGCGTCGATCATCAGCAGGAGCTCCATGAGATTGTCGCAGTTGGGAAACGTGGATTGAACTAAGTAGACTTCACTTCCGCGGATAGACTCCTCGAAAGATACTTCAAACTCGCCGTCGGCAAAACGCTCTCTGTTCATTTTGCCTAATTCGATGCCCAGTTCCTTGCAGATCGACTCTCCGAGATAGCGTGAGGACGTGCCGGCAAAGACTTTGATGGGACGTAGAGGATTGCTCATTTTTGGGTGTCTTTATAATTCTTCGACAAAGATACAACTAAATTTTGATTCGGCTATAAAAGATGGATTCCTTTTTTAGTCGTTACTTTCATTTTTTTACCAACGGGACTATCAAAGCATCGGAAGCACCTATGTGAAGTAACGTTTTGCCTTCTGACGAAATTGAGAAGACACGTGGTTTTTCCCAAAGTAGATCCTTAACATTATAATCTCCTTCTTTTATTCCGGCCATATTTATGGCAAGCTCCGGGATGTTGAGCGAAATGTCTACTTCCTTATGGTCAAAATTGGCAACGATCAGAAGTATGTCGTTATCACTATATCTAAGGAAGGCAAACTGACGATGTGGATCGAAGCCTTCATTTCTTAAATTAACATACATAAGGTCGAAAAATGCTCCCTCTCGTATGGCACTCCGGCGATTGCACAGATTAAGAACCTTTTTATAGACCGACCGAAGCCATTTCTCATGGGCAGTGAGCTTGGAGATCGAACACTTGCCATTGTCATACCAGCGACGAAGTGTGTCATAACTCCAATAATCGAATATCGTTGTCCGGTTATTATCTCCTGCAAAGCCTTCATTGTCACGGGCACTCTCTCCAAGTTCCTGACCGTAATAGATCATAAACGGTCCGCGGGAAATCATGGAGCTCACTACGAGCGACGGGATCACAATAGAGGGATCTCCGGCATATTCTTTGGATGCAAATCTTACTTCATCATGATTTTCAAGGAAGTTTAGCATGTTGTCGCCGATACCCTCCACTGTCTGCCAGCAGGAGGTGAGCTGAGCGGCAGATACATTGTGAGTCTCAATTCCTACAAGTGTGTCATAAAGGTTTACTTTATCATAAAGATAATCGAAACAGCAATAGTCGATAAACGGACGGTATAGACCGATATCATATATCTCTCCTATGAAAATAATTTCAGGGAAATCTTTCTTAACCTGAGGAATTGCCCAATGCCAGAAATCCATTGGAACCATAAATACCATGTCGCAACGGAAACCATCAATTCCTTTGGATGCCCAGAAACGCAATATATGAAGCATTTTAAACCAGGTATCGGGGATCGGATCAAAATTATGACTGCCGTTCCACGGGTCTACTCCATAGTTAAGTTTTGCTGTCTCATACCAATCATAACGATTGGGAAAAGCTGAAAAGCAATCGTTTCCTGTTGCTTTGGCAGGAAATTCCACATAGGGAATATCTCCTTCCGCATCTATCGGAAAATCTGGCGAGAATTGTTGATTGGTAAGATAAAAATAGTTGTTTGCCGGAGAAAAGAACATATTATAATCATCCTTTGACCCGAAATCCTCAATACCAGCAGGAGCGGAATCAGATTTATATACGCGTGCCGTATGATTAGGAACAAAATCAATCAGGACTTTCAAACCCTGATTATGGATTCTTTCAACAGTGTCTTCGAACTCCTTCATACGATCCGGGATCGATTCGGCAATAGAGGGCGCCACATCATAGTAATCTTTGATTGCATAGGGGGAGCCTGCTTCTCCTTTCACTACATTCGGATTATCGGCCGGTATATTGGCCTGAGGATAGGCTGTCTTGGTGGCCATTTCTATAACTCCGGTAAGCCAGATGGTATTTACACCTAAGTCTGAGAGTGATTTGAGTAATTTAGGCGTAATATGGTTAAGCTTTCCGCTCCCGTTTTGTTCAAGTGTTCCCCAAGGCACACAATTTTCCTGCATATTCGTGAATATACGTGGAAATGCCTGATAAATTATCAGTTTCTGTCTATTTTCCATTAAATTATTGTTTTCTTATTTCCTGTTCGATTATTATTCTGGCTGCATCATATCCTGCTTTTATGCTATTTTTGAGATTAGTAAGGTCGAATGTCTTCATATTCGACAATTCCCTCGGCATAATCACATAGTCACAAAGTCTCAGATCCTGAGGAACATTGGCTTTCATCATAAGCTGGAAAGTGCGCATGGCAACATCAATAATCGATTGGCGATATTTATAATTCTTCTGAAGCGGACTGCAGTTGCTCCCGATAAGGGTCTTACAGAAATCACGTATGGCCCATGCCGGCAGATTGCGGAGTACTCCCCCATCGACATAATATTCTCCATTGATCCTTACCGGCTTGAAGATTATGGGAATACTACATGAGGCAAGCACTCGCGGGACAATCTCCCCTTTACACCAGCCTACGGAGGTGCCTTTGTTAATATTGGTGGCACAGATAATTGTGGGTATCTTCATATCCTCAAGATTCTTTACCGGTAGCCACGATTCAAGTTGTTTGGCAAACTTATTGAGTTTGAAAAGACCCTCTTTCGGGAGCACAAAGTCTGTAAAATCCGCGAATTTTGAGGCCTCAGCAAAACATTCAATCATTTCCTGAGGTGTGAGCCCGGCTCCATAGAGCACAGCTGCAATCGAACCGGCGGAAACACCGGAAAGAATCTCCGGCTTTAATCCATATTCCTCCATGGCCATGAGCACGCCGATATGTGAGAAACCGCGTGCTCCTCCCCCTCCAAATGCAATTCCTATTTTAGGAATGCGTAACAAACCGACTCTCTCAAGGAGGCCGTCTACAGATATTGCCATATTTTTACTACTTCATTCAAAATTTTTGTCATTACTTTCCGAGCTATTATTCTTTATCAAAGAATCCACACTGGCTTCAGACTGTTTGTTGCTTTTCTTTTTCCTGCGTTTCAGAAATGTAAAAGGGTTATCAAAATCTTTTCGATAGACCATTCCTATTCCTTGTGTCGTAAGAGCTGACTTCAGATAATAATTCTGATCATTAAAATGATTATATGCTTTCAGTCGCAAATCACCGGAACGTGTAAGCAGATATTCAATGTCGAAATCTCCAACAAAGGTGGTCTGCGAAGTATTTCGATCCCTGTAGCCGAAATTGCCGTTTATCAGAAGTCGGTTGTCGAGCAGACGTGACGAAAGGGCAAGATCAACTTCCATATCCGAGAAATCACCTTTATCGCTCCGGAATGATGGGGCAACGGTTACTTTATCGGTGAGTTGTCCCATGATATTCGAAAGTTGAGAGGAGATGGTCGATGAGGCAACCGAGGCTAATTCTCCTCCGTTATTGGTCGTACTCATATATTCCGGAGTGTAGAATCTATTGAGAGCAAGCAGATAAATTATTTGACGATTCATCATGTCGTCGGTTGAAATAATACTTTTTACTTTCCGTTCTACATCTTGTGTTAGAGTTGGTAAGGATATATCAAACGATATTTCCGGCTGCTGCATGTCGCCGGTTACTTTTAAGAGAGCATCGACAGGAACATTCGTGCGATTGAGTTCGCGGTCGGTCGAGAAACTTTTATCAAGATCCGAAAGATTTGTGTTTACGCGATAAGCGGCAGTTATGTCAAGCATACCCCGAAGCGGATCCCCGTTAAAAGAAATGCTGCTTTCGGGGTTAATTTTAAAATCACGAAGAATCAGGTCTTGCAAACTGAAATTATAATTTCCTTCCGCAAGAGAATATTTACCGTAAAGCTGCATTTCATCAGATTCAGTGTTATAAGAAATCTGCATTGGCCCGGAACCTCGTGCCGTTATCTTATCTCCGGCGCGGGGATCCATCACGATAGTCAGTTTAGCTGCAGGCGTAACAGTGGCTCGCAGATCCATTGCAAAAACGGTTGGTTTCGAGGGTGTAGTTTCCGTTTTATAATAGTTTTTCACACGATCTACAAGTGTCTCCTCCCCTTTTATTTCCATAGCCTCTTTTCTTTTGTCGGAGAAGGTAAGGAAAGAATAGTCGCCGGCTGTCTGGGTCTCGCTCAGCACAAATGTAAATTCAGAGTTGGGAGATGTGGTCATATCCATGATCATGGCAACAATTCCCGGTTTACCAGTAAGTGTTCCTCCTCCGGATGCAAAAATACGTCCATACCAATCGGGATTGAGTTGTGGATTCGTGTCGTAGCAAAGAAGATTATCAGCCTCTCTGATATTGAATTCGAATTCAGGATTATGAAAACATTGATGCTTGACAAAACCCTTTAAAATAGCGGAATTACCATATTTATCATAAAGCTTGAAGTCAGGGATCCGTATATGTCCGGGATCGATGATCACAGAGTCGCTGCCATGATAATAGACATTGGTATAATCTACTTTCATACTGATTGAATCAGCAAAGGCTTTGCCTCTTAAATCGATATCTTTGAACGTGCCATAAAGTTTTATATCCCCGGACGCCATTCCTCCGACATCAGATGTAAATGCTTCCATGAATGGCTTGAGAAATGCAATATTTACGTGGTCAGCCTTAATATCGAATGAAAGAGAATCGCGCGTTACGTAGACTCCTCCTCTTGCAATAGCAGATGAATTCTCTCCCTTGATATCAGCGTTAATGGCAACAAGCCCTTGATTTTGATCCCAATGGCTTTCAAGTTCTGCATCGCCTAAAATAGCATTGTTATAGCTAAGGTCCTTGACGAATAATCCGTTTGTCCGAGCAATGGGCATTTTTGAAAATAGCTGAGATGCCTTGATTTCTCCTGTTGCGATTCCTCCGAATGTGACGTAGTTTATATTCAACGTATCAAAAATATATTGGAGATCAATTCCCGCAAGTCCGACATCAATTGAATCGTCGGCTGCGGCCGATGCGGTTCCGTTGATCTTAAGAAATTGATCATTATGCCAAATCTTAAGATTATCAACTTTCAGCCTATCACCGTTATAGTCAAGGGAAGTATTATCAATTTTCCATTCAGCTCCGTTAAGGCGGAATGAAGAGGGATGGAATTCAAGATTTACATCAGGTTTACCGGTAAGTTTATTTTTACTAATTTCTGCACCCAGCGATATTTTCCCATCAGCTTTTTTATTTAATACAGATTCCCAACCCATATCGGCGATAATTTTACCCGACATAATTCCGGCATTAAAAGCCAGTTTCAGTTCATCATTTTTTATGGGCATTATAGTTGTAATATATAAGGCACCTGATCTATCGTATGATTCTGTCAAAACTTCTATTCTTGAATCGCGGATAATTTTTGATTTTCCTTGAAGAAGGTATGGAGCCTGTAAAACCAGGGAATTTTTTCCTTCTCCGAGATCTGCGTAACCTTCGAAAGTGACGAAATCCAATGGTTTAACAGGAATATTGAAAAAGTTAAAGAAGCCGGTTCCGGGATTTATCGTGAAATTATATGATGCTTTTCCAAAACCTCCTTTATTTCTTTCGGTGGGAATAATTATACCGGGTAGAATCTCTGCCAAATCATTTTTAATCTGTGGAATTATTGCTGACGGCAGGAAATCTCCGGTAATATTACCTTCAATCAATGGAGAAACAATTGAATATTTTCTAAGTGAATCGTTAAATTCCCCTCTTAATATGACATTGTCAAGAGTGAATTTTTTATCTTTATTACCATAACTGAGTTCCGAGAAAGAGGTTTCGCCACTAAGATTATCTAAATTATTCCCTCGCAATCTACCTCGCAAGGTCCCCTTAATATCAAATTCTCCATAATTTCGGTTCACAGATATGAAATTAGACGGATGAATATTTCTTATATCTGCATCGAAAATCCACTCGGAATTATCCTTATCGATTATTGCAGATATTTTTCCGGATAGGTCAAGACCGGAATTATATGATTCAATTGAGCCGGAGATATTTTTTCCCTCTTTTTGGGCTTCGATTGTAATGTCGTTAAATGACAGTTTTTTATAATTTATTTCTCGAATATCGGCATTGAGTGTCCCTTCAAGGTTTTTTCCGGTTATGACGGCCTTACCCTCGGCAGAAATACTTGTTTTGCCCAAATCTTTAAGCCCGGCTACAGCTCCTCCTTGTAGATCATTGATTTCGATTTGATAGTCAGCAAGCAGATGAGAGAAGTCCGGGGCCATCGATTCTTGCTTTACCCATTTTGAGTGAAGTTTGCAATCAATATTTCCTACCCCACTCGATACTTCTGCTACAATCTTTGAAGTGGCCTTGCTGAAATCAGCATCTCCCGACATTTTCACCTTAACGACTTCCGCTTCAGTTATAATATTCCTGAATTTCTCCGGCAAACCTTCGGGTAAAAAGAGTGAAAGAACTCTACAAATCTCCTCTGATTCTACCCCAAGCATTAGTTTGGTAAGTTCAATATTCCCATTTCCTTGTCTGACGGATCCAAGATCAGTGATATGTGCTATTAACGAAAGATCGAGTTTTTCGTTATTTTGTTTAATATTAAGTTCGTTTATTGTTAAATCATTTAGATTTCCGGTAATATCAATGGTGAGATTGAGTGGTCGGTTAAAATTGGCTAAAGGAGAGTATAAAAAAGCAAAATCAGATGGTACAACAGTATTATTTTTAATAATAAAAGTATGATGACCTTTTTTAAGAACTTCGGAAATATCATTAAAAGACTTAAAATTTAACGAAATATTTTCCGGAGTTATTTCACTTTCCGGAAGGCGAATCAAAAGATTACTAAGATCTATAGATTGCGGTGTCACCATGCAACGGAGTGAAAGTTTTTCAAGATCAAGTCCCCCCTTTTCTTTAAATGCTAACCTGCGAATATCAAAATCATAAATATCGTTTTTAAGACGCGGAATACTGATATCTGCTTTCAGGTCATAAATTGAAATATGGTTGAAATCCGTTGAATGATCAGTTTTTTTCGGAAGCCAAATTCTATC
The DNA here is from genome assembly GCA_964581685.1 of uncultured Sangeribacter sp. Taxonomy (GTDB): domain Bacteria; phylum Bacteroidota; class Bacteroidia; order Bacteroidales; family Muribaculaceae; genus Lepagella. The sequence continues at coordinate 17,189 of CAZOPN010000033.1, forward strand.
AAAACTGAGGGCTGATTTTCGAATCACGATGTTATGCAACATCAGATCAAATTGTGTTGGAGGCTTGTTTTTATCCTTGGGAGCAAACGCCTTTATAATAAAATCGATATTTAAAGGTGTATCAGGGGATTGTTGAGTGATATGTCCGTTTAAACCGATTATTTCAGCGTATGTTATTACCCATTCTTGATCATATATCAGTTTCCACAGATTAATTCCGGCTCCCAGAATATCGACATAGAGACATTTCTTATGTTTTTGGTCAAAGACGGATAGTCCCGTAATCCTCAGTTCATTAAATGGATAAATATAGAGCTTTTCAATCTTGACTTCCGAGTTAAGGAAATTAGAGATCTCTTTTTCTGCTCTTGTTTTAATAGCATCCTGCACTGCCGGTACGGAAATTAGGATATATAAAAACAGATATACCGCCGCAAAAAAAACTATGGCGGTAAAAACAACGCTCCTTATTACTTTATATATCGACCTGATAATGGTTTTCACGCTGTCTGTTCTGTAAATTGTGCAGCAGAAAAAACTTACAAGAGCTAATATCAACGCTGCAAAATGCAAAATTAACCAATAATTTTGATTTACTCCCCAACTCTCTCCGTTTTATTTCTCTATTTCTTCCCTATCTTCTTTTTGTGAAATATATTGAATAAACTTTTTACGGGTATGAAATAGCTAATCAGAGGATCAGATATATCGTCAGACCATACTAACCTTCCGGATCGGTGTAATAAGATGATTGTTACATAAGTATTTGTGTAGGCTATGGCTTACATTTGCCAACCGGAGGTTCTGAAAGAGTAATGCGAATTACGGTGGTACGCGATAGACTACGTTCAATCGCTGAATCAAAATGGTTCATATAGTCCGGTAGAAACCTCATGCATAAGAGTCTCAATGCTTCTGTTTTTTCAATGGAATCTGTTACGATTTCTGCTCTTCCGATTGCCACTGCGGAATGATAATATTCTGTGAAGTTTCCTTTATCTTCTTCGAATTTCGGCATACATTTACTTACTGCCGACAGGCTCACTTGAGGATGTCTTCTGATACAATCAATTTTTTCTCCTTCAGGGGCACAGTGAAAATAGAATGTTGTGGCGTCACGGCGAATCATATTAAGGGGAAGACCGTATGGGAGACCGTCAGGTCGAACCATACTGAGTGTTATATACGGAGCCTTATCAAAGACTTTCAAAGCCCATTCCGCATCTTTTTTTCGGTTGATTTTTCTCATTTCTCTCATGTTTCTATAACTTTAGTCGAAGTGTTTTAGTTGAATTATTAGGCAAATATTTTATGATTCGTTGCCTTAATATGAAAATTGATTTCATTTGTTAGATTAATTTTTGAATATATAAGGTTTTTTCAGTAGTTTTGAGAAATTTTTATTATTTAGCGGGATTTTTACTTTTTCCTTGGTTAAGGGAATCCTGTGAATACTTGATTGTTGTGCATAAACTGTACACATATTTTATTACAACCTTTTAATCTACTGAGGATGAACCAGAATTACGACCGGATTATCGAGGAGAAGGCAAACCATGTGTTTGAAGTGATGAAACCACGCGTCACGGAGGAAGATCTCCGAAGGTTGCGCGATGCCTTCGAATTGGCCCGCGAGGCGCATGCACCACAAAAACGAAATTCGGGCGAACCGTATATTCTGCATCCGATTGCCGTGGCGACTATAGCTGCAGAAGAACTCATGCTTGACGCCAATTCAGTTATCGCTGCTTTTCTTCATGATGTTGTCGAGGATACGGATTACACTCTTGAGGATATTAAGGAAAGATTTGGAGAGGATGTCGCGGATCTTGTAAACGTTGTTACCAAAAAGAAAAAAGAAAAGTATGACGATTCGAAGCAGGTTGATAATTACAGGCAGATGCTTAACTCTCTGCAATATGATATCCGTGCGCTGCTGATCAAGCTCTCTGACCGTATGCATAATATGCGTACGCTTTCTTCCATGAGGTCGGATAAGCAAATGAAAATTGCAGGTGAAACCGATTATTTCTATGCTCCACTGGCCAATCGTCTCGGGCTATATAACGTGAAGACCGAACTGGAAAATCTTAGTTTTAAATTCCGCTGTCCTCATGAATATGATGAGCTTTGTTCTTTGATAGAGGGTGATGAAAAGGCTCAGAAAGAACGATTAAGTATTTTCTGTGATGAAATAAAAGCAACTCTCACTGCTGCCGGTATTGATGCACGTGTGTTTATCGAATACCGTATGCCATATAGTATCTGGAGGAAAATGCACAAGTTCGGTGATGACTTCAATCATCTTAAATACCGACATTTCACGGAGATAATTTATAAGACTCCGGAGGGTATTTCAGAAAAAGATATGGCTCTCCGTATTTATTCGGTTCTTACCGACCGTTTCCGGGAAAAGCCCGGGGGAATCTCGAATTATATTGATTCTCCCAAGGAGAACGGTTACCAGAGTTTCCATGTGAAGTTGCTCGCTGATTTCGGACGTTGGCAGGAGGTGCATATCAGCAGTGAGCGAATGGTCCGCGATTCTCAGTTGGGATGTGTGGCTGAACGTTCGGAAGATAATATCCGTCGATGGATAGAGAAATTCCGTAAAGTGCTCCTTGATATAGATCGTCAAAGTGCGAAGGGAACCAGTTTTATTGAGAATGTGGTAACATCTTTCTATAATGACGATATCATGACATTTACGCCCAAAGGGATGCCCGTAATTCTTCCTCAGAAAGCTACGGTTCTCGATTTTGCATACGAGGTGAAACCAGAACTTGGCAAGAAAGCGAAGTATGCCCGTGTGAACGGCTTCCTTTCTTCTATAAAGGCCCAGTTAAGACGTGGTGATGTCGTTGAAATTTTTACGTGTGATGATTGTTTCCCAAATCCCGATTGGCTTGATTCAGTCATTACGTATAAGGCAAAGAAAGAGATCCGGGCTTATCTTGGAAGTCTTCCGAAACCGGAATATCATCGTTGTCCAATTTGTCATCCGATTCCCGGAGAAGAATTAATTGGATTCAAGGAAAAGAACGGAGAGATCACGGTCCATAAACGTGATTGCCCCTCTGCCATCCGCCTTGCATCTCAGTTTGGCGATAATATCACATCGGTCGATTTTAAGCCTGATCAAACGCTTTATCCCGTTAAAATTGTTGTAAAAGCTGTAGACAGGTACCATTTGCTTCTTGATATCGTAGACTGTATTTCGAATGAGCTGCATCTTGCAATCGACAGCATTAATACAGAAACAACGGATTCAATCGTAACATGTACACTTGCTTTCGGAGTGCATTCATACGAGGAGTTACAATCGATAATCCATCATATTGCTTCGATTCAGGATGTAGACGAAGTGAAGTATAAATAAGACAAATATTTTATGATTCGCTGCCTAAAACTTTGCTTTCGTAATCCTTATTCACAAAAATTTGATTATATTTGCGCTTTAAAGTGCCGTTAGGCATGGGTGGACGTAAAGATAAAACGGATCCACCGGTCAGAAAAAAGTGTATACGAACAACCTAAAATTATATTTCGATGAAAATTTCACACATTGAACACATCGGTATAGCCGTTCCCAATCTGGAAGAGGCTATCAAGTATTATGAGAATGTTCTTGGTCTCAAATGCTACAAGACTGAAGTTGTAGAGGATCAGAAAGTGACAACTGCATTCTTTAAAGTTGGCGACACCAAGATAGAGCTTCTCGAAGCCACCTGTCCGGAAAGCACAATAGCTAAATTCATCGAGAAAAACGGCGGTCGCGGTGGTATGCATCACATGGCATTTGCTGTTGAGGATGGCGTTGCCGAAGCTCTTGCCGAGGCTGAAGAAAAAGGCATCCGCTTGATCGACAAAGCTCCCCGTAAAGGAGCCGACGGTCTGCAAATTGCATTCCTTCATCCGAAGTCGACAGAGGCTGTGCTTACAGAACTTTGTGAAGATCCTTCAAAAAAATAAAATCATCCGATTATAATGAGCAAGCAAGAAGAAAAAATCAGCCAGCTTATAGAGAAGCGAGCTGAGGCACGCCTTGGAGGCGGCGAGAAACAGATCGAAAAGCAGCATCAGCGCGGCAAGTTCACAGCTCGTGAAAGAATTGCCATGCTTCTTGATGAAGGCAGTTTCGAAGAGCTCGATATGTTTGTGACTCATCGTTCCACAAATTTTGGAATGGATAAGAAACATCCTCTGGGCGATGGTGTCGTAACCGGATTTGGAACGATAGATGGTCGTCTTGTGTATGTTTTCGCGCAGGATTTCACTGTGCTTGGAGGTTCTCTTTCGGAGACAATGGCACAGAAAATCTGCAAGGTTATGGATATGGCCATGAAGATGGGTGCTCCCGTAATAGGACTTAACGATTCGGGTGGTGCACGTATTCAGGAAGGTATCAACGCATTGGCCGGATATTCTGAGATTTTCCAGCGTAATATCCTTGCATCCGGTGTTGTGCCCCAGATTTCAGCCATTCTTGGCCCATGTGCCGGTGGAGCTGTCTACAGCCCTGCTTTGACTGACTTTACTATTATGGTGAAGGGCATTTCATATATGTTCCTTACGGGTCCGACGGTTGTAAAAACTGTAACAGGAGAAGATGTGAGTCAGGAACAGCTTGGTGGCGCTTCAGTTCATTCATCAAAGAGCGGTGTTACGCATTTTGCTGCTGAGACAGAGGAAGAGGCTCTTGCACTTATACGCAAACTTATGAGCTTCATCCCTCAGAACAATATGGAGGAGACTCCCCTTCTCGCATGTGAGGATCCGATCGATCGTCTGGAAGATAAGCTCAATGATATCATCCCGGATAATCCGAAGCGCTCTTATGATATGTATGAGGTGATCAGTGCCGTTGTTGATAATAGTGAATTCCTTGAGATCCAGAAGGATTATGCCAAGAATATAATTATCGGCTTCGCACGTTTCAATGGTCAGGCTGTCGGTATCGTTGCCAATCAGCCTAAGGTTCTTGCCGGTGTGCTTGACTCGAATGCTTCGCGAAAAGGCGCTCGTTTCGTCCGCTTCTGCGATGCCTTCAACATTCCTCTTGTAACATTGGTAGACGTTCCCGGATTCCTTCCCGGCACCGGTCAGGAATACAATGGCGTGATTCTTCATGGTGCAAAACTTCTTTATGCTTACGGTGAAGCTACAGTTCCTAAAGTTACAGTCACACTTCGCAAGAGCTATGGTGGTAGCCATATCGTGATGAGCTGTAAACAACTTCGCGGCGATGTGAACTACGCATGGCCATCTGCTGAAATCGCCGTAATGGGTGCGGAAGGCGCGGTAGGAGTCCTTTATGCCAAGGAGGCCAAGACAAGCGAGAACCCCGCTGAATTCATTAAGGAGAAAGAAGAAGAATATCGTGAACTCTTTGCCAACCCCTATCAGGCTGCGAAATATGGCTATATAGATGACGTGATCGAACCGCGAAACACTCGTTTCCGTGTGATCAAGGCTCTCAATATGCTTGCCACTAAGAAGCAGACTAATCCGGCAAAGAAACACGGAAACATTCCGCTTTAATTAAATCGAAAGACAAATGTTTAAAAAACATATATTGACATTAGCATTGTGCACTGCTCTGTTCGCTCCGGTATCTTCCGGAGCGGCAGGCATTGCCGATCCGCAGCAGGAATATACCGAGGTGTCGGTTCAGGGCGACCAGACAAATGTTGAAGGCGACTGGACAAATAGTACTGAGGTGAATACCGTTCAGGAGAGCGAACTCACCCGTAAGGCTATTCAGGCTGAAAAAGCTCGTAATGCTGCTGAAAACGACAGCTTTGGCGGCGCGATCACAATTATTGCAATGTGTATCGTTCTTTCTGCCTTGATTATTCTCAGCATTCTTTTCTTAGGGTTCGGAAAAGTTTCTTCCGCAATCCTTACAAAGAAAAAGCGTGCAGCTCATGGCGTCACTCATGAGACAAAGGAGGATCATCATGATGAACTTGACTCCGGTGAGGTTATTGCTGCCATCGGAATGGCTCTTGCTGAACATTTCGGTCAGGGACATGACATGCAGGATACGATCCTTACAATTCGTAGAATGAGGAAGGCTTACTCTCCCTGGAATTCTAAAATCTACAATCTGCGTCAGGTGCCTGAACATTCGGCAGCCTCGACACGCCGTGCTACTCTAAAAGGTGGCTCCATAAGATAACAGACTAAGAACAACTAACAACACAATGAAAGAATATAAATATAAAATCAACGGTCTGAAATTTACCGTATCTGTAGGTGAAGTCGTTGATAACGAGGTAAGCGTTGAAGTCAATGGCGTACCATATAAAGTGGAGCTTGATAAAGCAGCTCCTCAGAAACCGGCTCTTTCTCAGTCGGGCAAAACCGCAGGTGTTTCAAATGCTGTCAAAACAGCTGAAAAACCCGTTAAGGCAGCTCCCGCTAAGGCCGGCTCAGCTTCTGCTGTGAAGAGTCCTCTGCCGGGCACAATCATGAGTATATCGGTAAAAGTAGGCGATACTGTTAAATCCGGTGATACCGTATGCGTGCTTGAGGCTATGAAAATGGAAAATGATGTAAAGACCACTGTTTCAGGAACCGTTAAGCAGATTCTCGTTAATCCGGGAGATGCTGTGCTCGAAGAAACTGATCTTATGATAATTGAATAAATTTGAAGTAAGACAGCATGATTTTAGCAAGTGATTATTCTTTTGGTGGATTCATGAGCCAGACAATATCTGATTTCTGGAA
>CAZOPN010000034.1:0-23856 GCA_964581685.1 uncultured Sangeribacter sp.
TAGACAATGAAGAGGATTGCCTCAAGGACATCGAAAGGGTCATGCTTGCGCAGGTGGGCGGATGCAGGTGGGAAAATCAATTTCAGCAAGGACCGCTGGTTCTCATTCAGGGTTGGATGGTAAAGCATCTATATTAGGATTTGGTTACACATTTTTACAACTTGCAGATGCCTGACAAGGCTTTCCATAAGTTTCCTGAAAGAATGTTACAAATACCCTGCCACGCCCAGCCAACGGGAAAAGTTACTGATGGTCTCGCAGCCTTGGGCTCTTTTTGTCCTTTGGCTCAGTCACATAGCTCGCTATGCTCCTTCGCCTGCAGGCCAAAAATAGCTCCAAGGCTGCGACCCTCAGCAAGCTGATTTTTTATGAGTCGGGGCCTTATTTTGTGCGTGTCATATCTGCCAAAGCCGGTAATCGGAATGCCTGCCATGCCAGTAAGAGCGAGATTGTGGTTATTGCTACGTATGCGATAGCTGTGGAATGAAACATATTGCCGAGACCTACCAATGGGGAGACCACGGCTGCGAATGCATACTTCACCACGCTTAAAATTGCTGAGGCGGTTCCGGCTTCCTGACGTCCCACCTCCATCGAGAGAGTATTTGCGCTTGAGAAAATCATTCCGGAGAAGAGCAACATCGGCACGGCGAATAATTCATATAGAAAAAATGATCCCTGATTCCACATTACGAAAGCGTCCGCAACCGCAAATATAAACATGCCGATACATCCCACTACCATTGCTTGTTTCATAACCTTAAAGCGCAAAGCAAGCGAAGAACCGAGTCCCATCGCGAGCGCATTGCCGCCGAAAATTAAGCCGAATATCATTGCACTGAATCCGTAATGGGTCTGGATTATAAAGGGTGCGGAGGCAATGTAGGCGTACAGCAGGCCGATAGCCACAGCCTTGATCGTTACATAGATCATAAACCGTTTGTTCACAAATAGACTGCGATAGGCTTTGAGATAGCCCTTCAGGCTGCTCGTTTTAAGTCTGCGTTGCGACGGAAGCGTTTCGTTATAGCGGGTTGTCCAGAATGTCATTCCTATTCCGATTGCCAGAAGAAGGATAAATATTCCGCGCCAGCCCACCCAATCGGCCATAAAACCGCCTAAGATCGGTCCGGCTGCCGGAGCGACACCGTTTATGGCGCCCATAATGGCCATAAGTTTGGCAAGTTGTCTGCCCATATAGACGTCGGCCGGAATAGATGTTGAAAGCACCATTGCTCCTCCTGCTCCAAGACCCTGAAACAACCGGCAGATGATAAAGAAAGTGATTGTCTGAGAAAAAAGTGAAAGCGCTGTTGCAAGCACAAAAATTACCAGAGAAATGATTAGTATCGGTTTTCTTCCATATCGATCGCTTGCCGACCCCCACACCACTGATCCGAGCCCCATTCCTGCCATAGCCATGGATATACCCATCTGTGTCATTGAGGGCGATGTGTGAAATTCCCGCATCATTGAAGGGATTGTTGGCAGGTACATATCGTTTACAAGCGAAGAAAAAGCACCGATGATAGCAATAAAAGTCACGAAAAGCCCATAATTTTTCGGTGCCGATGATAAAGTGGACAATGTGTTGCCGGAAGAATTGCCGGAAGTGGAATCGGAAGCCATAGGAGTTATTGTTTTTTTAGATAGGTAAGCGAGAAAATTAATGAACAAATAAAAAGAATTTTTGGAACAAATTTAGTAGTGGCCTGACGAAGCATATCTATGTGTACCACTCGAAGTCAAAACTAAATTAACCCCCAAAACCAGTTTAAATGTTACAGATTTTACCTACCTATCAATTTTAATTATTAACGCAAAATTTCAAATATTTATACAAACTTCCATGGCAGAATGTTTGTGGTTTTCCTAAAACCAATTCTTGAATCCTTAAAAATTTATAAGGGCCCGTCTCATAAAAACGGGAACCTAAGCCGGGATCTTAAAAAGCAATCAATTTACGAAACTCGTCAGAACTTTCTTAAAGATTTGAGTGTTTAAGACGGAATTAGCTTTATTCCCCGGTATAATCAGAGCCGTCCGGGAATAGCACCAACACTGATTCAATGAAAGAGATAAAAAAATTATCGCGCGAAAACAGCCGTAAGGCTTTAGATGTGCTTAAAAGTTCGGGAGTGGAAAGAATCTGGAGAGAAGCCGGTTGCCGGGTTAATCTTGTAGGATCATTAAGAATGGGGCTTTTGATGAAGCATCAGGATATTGATTTACACGTCTACTCGGCAGGAATCACGATTGAAGGTAGTTTTGCTGTGGCCGCGGCGATGGCCCGCAATCCCGATGTGCTTGAATTGAAATGTATCAACGGTCTGCACACGGATGAGCATTGCGTGGCATGGCACGTTCTCTACCGGGCTACCGACGGGAGTGTCTGGCAGATTGATATTATCCATATCGAGGAGGGAACACGCTACGACGGTTATTTTGAAAAATTTGCCGATCGGATAAAGGAGATCATGACTCCTGAAGAGCGAGACACCATCTTGCGTCTCAAATGGGAATCTCCGGAGGAATCCGACTGGCATGGCGTGGAATATTATGAAGCCGTGATATCAGGTGGTGTCCGCACTATTGAGGCGATGAGCCGATGGGTCACTATACATCGGGAGCAACCTCCATATTATTGGATGCCCTGAATGAGCCGGCCGGCGTAATCTTATCGCAGATAAAATCAATAAATTCCTTTGTACACGGTATATAAAACATTAATGTTTTATTAAACTTTATATTTAGCGCCGCAATAAATTATTGATTTAAGAATCGTTCCCGCAGATAGTCGAACCAAGCTGCAGATGTGCGGAAACCTTCCTCCTCGCGGTCACCGGCCGCGATTACCCGGTAACGGATTTTTCCCTCTTTATCGGGACGCACTATGAAAAGATAATTCAGTTCATCCTCAATAGTTTCTATAATGTATTCCGGATCGATTATCAATCCTAACCCTACCTGCTCTTCAATATCCGGTCTGGCTTTATCCGGGACGTTCCGTCCCCATGAAGCTGCTAATCCGGCAGGGAGGATCAAGCCGTTATTATCGCTTTCCAGTTTCTGGATTCCCGTGCAGAAGAGATCATCCGGAGCATATCCTTCAAGTGTTATTTCAACTCGGAGGTCGCGGGAATCTCCACTCACATAATATCGCTGGGTCATATCTATGTCATGTCCATTGTAGCGCCACGCCTTGTCTCTTACCTCTACACACTCCGGTGAAATCACAGTCTGGGTCCGTTCGGCCACTGTATCTATAGTGACAGGAGAGTGCTGCTGCCATCCTCTGAAAGATCCGGCTCCGATACTTTTCCCGGCCCATAGCACATCGCAACCGTATCCCTCCGCAAGTTGCTCGGATGTAGTATAAAATCCTGTAACATCCAGTTCCAGCCGAGGTTGTCGTTTCACGTATAAATCAAGGCTCTGTCTGTTATCCATATAAACCCGGTAAGCTACCCAGGGATTCTCGATTACTGCACCGTGTCCGTAGAGACTGTTATACATATCGAGATTGTTCGCATCTCCGGGATAAGTCACCGAGACAACCCGGGGATGCCTGTCGTGATGATCATAGAGTTTGATATAAGCATCGGTATCCGCCATGATGGGGAGACCGGATAGCGCGATGAAAAAAGCTGAAATATATCGGTGCATGTCTTTAATGTTGAATTTCAATTGCTTTCCCATTTTCATCAAGAGAAAAGATAGGCATTGAGGCCTCCGGATCGGTTCTATAATAATGGACGGCACTATCATTAACACGAGGGAAATTGCTCTCAAGCATTCTTACGATTTCAGAGCCGGCCCAGATCACGGGGCCGTACCCATGCGCTGCTTTGGTGCTCACCGGTCGGTAATAGTAATATGCAGGATCGAACGCCATACCGGTGCCGACACAAACATCTTCTACTTCCCCTTTGTTATTGATTTTTGTAGAGACAGCATTCCAGGCAAGCTGTGCCACAGGTCCGTAGATAGCCGGTTCGAGCCACCCCTGATTTACGCCGTGGGCAATTCCGTAAGCGAATATCGCTGTTGCCGACGTTTCAGCGTAAGAATCATTCCTGTCGAGAAGCTGATGCCAGAAACCATCTTTATTCTGTCGTGCTGCCAATCCCTTAACGTGTTTCTTGTACATTTCCATTATTCCCTCTCTCTGCGGATGATTCTCAGGCAGCTCATCGAGGAGGCGGCACATAGTGAGCAAAGCCCAACCGTTGGCACGTCCCCATGCCATTTCCGGCTCGGTCTCGAATCCTTCCACGTAGCCGTGACGGAAGAGTTGCTTTTCAGGCATCCACATTCTTTTGAAGAAATTCATGGCAATCCGGGACGCCTCATCGAGAGAGGCTTGATTCCCTGTGTAGCGGCTTCGTGCTGCCATTGCCGGGAGAGCCATAAACATATCATCAAGCCATACTGAGTTATGATGTGGACGATTGCGCGCAATCGTGCCGTCAGCCAGTTTGAGAGTATTGTTTTCCACGATATTATAGTATCGCTCTATAATTTCTTTCACCGGCAGTGTTGAATCGTTCATTGCGGCCAGCATAACGGCGCACGACATTGCTCCTGCATCATCGAGTGTGACAGGCGCCACTATCTGTCGCATCTGACCGTCGGTCTGCCCCACGCGGTCGAATAATTCGCGGAAACGCGGTGTGGCTTTGGCCAGATAGCCTATCCGGTCGGAGACGTAATCGCTATATTTTTTATCATTAAGTATACGCGCCGCGTCAAGGAGTGCCATATAGGTTACGCCCCATTCATAGCTGGCGAGCCGGAACGTGCCTTTATGAAGACGTGCGCTGTCGGGAAGGGCTTTGTCAATATCAACTTCATTGCCGTTTTCATCTTCGATCTTTGCAGGCGTAACACTGCTTATATAGTTGAATACCCGTTCCACATCAGCCTTTACCGAATCTACACTAAGCTCGCCGTAAGGTGTCTTATAATCCGGGCGCAGCAGATGGAGCGGAGAAGTGGAGTCGTTGAGCTCCTGTCGGGTTTTATTATCGGCGCAGCCGACGGTAAACAATGCGGCTGCGAGAATTATCAGATACTGTTTCATAAATACCGGAGTCTTTATAATGTTACGTAATCTATTTTTTATTATACAAGAATATTATGGATAAGAACATAAACCTTAATCTTCTTAATCAGTTTCCATAAGGCTTTTCCATTTGAAATGATATGGCCGGGATCCATAAGAAAGACTCAGGATTATCAGGATGTTCAGGAGAGAAATCCTGCCGGTCTGCTTTAAGATGCTTTGACAAGGATGGCACCACTGTAATCAGCCCTTTAGCAATACATTTTGCTATCTGGGTTGCGCCGAATGGATTGAAATGGGTGTTATCTGCCAGTTCCTCCTTTTGTCCCGGGAAAGTATTGGCCGGGTAATGCACGAATGCCTTCTTGGAGCCCTCCTCGCCCAATGCTTTATATAGTTGTTTTGTCATCTCGTTGAGATCTATCAGTGGAATTCCTTCACGGGTGGCGACAACGCGCATGGCATCCGGATAATCTTCATGCGTATCCTTCACGTCTCCGCTGTCATTAAAGAATCTGCGGGCAGTAGGAGTGATTAATATGGGGTTAAGCCCCTTGGCACGTGCCCGGTCAATGAATATTTTCAGATTTGTGGAGAAATTATAATACGCACCCTTCCCGGGTCCCTTTTCTTTTTGGTCGTTATGTCCGAATTCGATTATTATGTAATCACCCGGGCGAGCCATCGACATAACTTTCTCAAGACGTTTTGAAGCAATGAAAGAAGCTGTTGATTCGCCACTCTCCGCATTGTTTGCCACAGCTATCGTGTTATTGAAAAGAGAAGATATTATCTGTCCCCAACTTGTCCAGGGCTCATTTACCTGATCCACCACCGTACTATCGCCACATAAGAAAACTGTAGTTATACTGTCACCCTCTTCTACGGGACGTATGCTGATATAATCTACAGCGGGGGCTTCGCCCGTTATCTCCAGTGTGAGCCGGTCGTCCCATGTAGGCGTACCGACTTCTCGTGGATTAAGTCTGACCGTATCTTTCAGACAAATTGCCGGTTCGCGTTTATTCACCACAAAGGAGAACTCCTCCGTTTCTCCTTTATCCAGAGCTACATTATCGATCATCAGCCGTCTTCCTTCGGCCCTTATCGTAGTATTGCTTGGCCGTTCGCCGCTTCCCAGTCTTGCTGTCACAATATAATTGCCATCGGGCACTCTGACAGAGAAATAATAAGGCTTGCCCTCTGTTCGGGCGGTCTTTGAATTGAAATCATAGCCGTATCCGTCTGCATAATTATATGCCGGGATATTGTTATCGAGTTGGAAAGAGAGAATCATAGGCTTCAGATATTTTTCCAGTCCGCAATTCAATCCCCTTACACCCTCCGCAATGGATGTGGCGTTCATGAGAGCCCCCTTTTTCGAGCTATGCGTATGGTCATTTTTAAACAGCCACGATGTGTTTCCTTCTCCCAGGGCCTGAAGTTTCTTCCCTGATATCAAGTTAAGATCAATAAAGAAAGCGTCAGTCTGTTTTGCCGCTTCGCGTGCCCAAAGTCCGAAATCCGTACTATTGCTTTCTATTTTCCCTTCGTGCCATCTATTGCGCGGAGTATGGCTCAGCACAATCGGAATCGCTCCCTTTTCGCGCGCATCCATTATGAATTTCCGCAGATACCAGCCGTATGTATAGACCACGCGGTTGTGCCCCGTCTTTTCCATTTTGAACACTTTGCTTTCGGGCCCGGCACCATGAAGTTCTCCACGAGCTTTCCCTGTGTTTATTTCTCCTCCGTCGTTATGCCCGAACTGCATTATAACGAAATCGCCCGGACGCAGGGCCCGATAAACTTTTTCCCAACGTCCCTCTTCAAGAAACGTTCGGGCGCTGCGTCCTGCCATGGCGTGGTTTTCAACGCTGATACGTGTGGTGTCAAGAAATTCCTGTAATACACTTCCCCAGCCCCACATCGAATCCATGCCGGAATCTTCATTTTTTACGGTGCTGTCTCCAATTGTAAAGACCACCGGATTCTCTCCCTTTCGCGAGGCTCCCGTAACGGTATCCGTTTCCGGAGACAGAAGGTAATCCTTAAGGCGGCAGTTATTGAGCAGCCGAATCCCTTCTACCGCTGATTCTGCATTTTCTTTTGCTCCGAATTCAGAAGTATGTATACGGTCAAGATAAAACATGGTCTTCACCTTCTCTTTCCCGAATCTCTCATATTTGCGAGCCGTGAGCTCGTTGAGGTCCACAAAAGGAATTTTCTCCTCTTCCCCAATCTCCCGGGCCCATTTTCCATAGGTTTCAGCCACACGCGTCAAGATTGTACTGTCGGGATTCTCCCAGGCGTTTCGTGGAGTAAGAGAAAAAAGAATAGGCTTAGCTCCCCGTTTTTTTACGTCCTTAACAAATTTCCTCATATATTCTCCGTAAGAATATACGTTTTCTTCCTCACCGGTCTCTTTTATCACGACCTTCACTTTCTCTTTCCCGGTTCCGGGGATTGAGGCGCGGGCACGCCCGCTGTCGTAAGGGCCGTTATCATTGTGTCCCAGCTCGATGATTACCCAGTCGCCGGGTTTGATTCCTTTTTCAACATCTTTCCAAAGATATTTGTAGAAGGTGCGGCTGCTCATCCCGCCCAGAGCATGATTTTCGACAGTAATTTTAGAATTGTCGAAATATTCCGGCAGGAAATATCCCCAGCCCCATTGCCCATTGTCGCCGTTGCCGAGAGTGCCGGTGCGCATTGTTGAGTTGCCGATTAGAAAAAGCACGGGATTGTTTCCCTTTCTTGTTGAGCCGGCTAAGGGACGTGCAGTGCGGGCTTTCTCAAGGCTGTCCGGCGTATTGTCCGTTACGCCGTTCAAATCCTGCATGGGGCCGGGCAACGGCAGGGCCGGTGTGGCAGAGTAGGCGGCACCGGCTATAATTAAAGCTATGGTCGGGAGCAATAAATTGTTTTTCATAAAATATTCTGAGGCTTATCTTATAATTGTTCCCCTGAATTTCTTTCCTTTAAGTGCCGGACCGAAATAAAACCCGGGTTGAGTAGGTTGATTATAGGCAATATTCTGATTAGCCAGACTATGCCTGTAAGCCGGATCTTCAAGAAATGTATGGAAACGATATTCTGTCGGAATCGTGGTTACGTATAGACGCAGATGAGTGCTGTCGGCCGAACGCATCAGCACTTCCTCCCTCCAGTCGCCCATAATATCTCCCTGAAGACAAGGGTTGGCCTTTGTACCGTTATTCCATGCCGAACCTTCAAACACTGTCATTACTTCGCATTCTCCTGTCCGGGGGTTATACTTGCTGACCTCGTTTTTGTCGAGTAGCTCGCGCAGCAGATCTCCATCCCACCAGACCGCCATATTAACCGGAATTCCGGCAGAGACCTCACTCCGGAATTCCATTTCAGGCGAAATCAGTGTGCCGTCGAACGCACGCACGCCCCCCGTGTTTGGCGACCAGAGTTCCACACCCGGATAGCGTGGATCAATATCTGCTGCCATACAGCGGCCTATATCCTTATCGCTTGGGTAGCGAAGAATCACTTCCCCGGTCGCGGCATCGCGAAGCGTGGAACCATCCTTCTTGTTTTCGTGGCAACACCATACATAATATCTGGTGTCGGTAACATCTGAAAGAAGATGAATGGCATCTCCATGATACATCCCTGTAGAATATAGACCTTTGCCATCGTTGTCTATCGCCATCTGGCCATAGATGATCTCATCGCAACCGTCGCCATCCACATCGGCTATGCGTAGATTGTGGTTTCCCTGCCCTGCATATTCCTCGCATCCGGGATTATCGCTGTCAAATTCCCAGCGTATTTTTAATTCCTTCCCATCCCAGTCGTATGCTGTCAGACAGCTTTTGGCATAATAGCCCCTGCACATCACGGCTGACAGATGCTCGCCATCAAGATATGCAGTGGCGGCAAGGTAACGTTCCGATCTGTTGGCATATCCGTCGCCCCAGTCTTTCAGATCACCTCTCTTCGGACTATAAGGAACGGTTGCCATAGCTTCTCCGGTCTTTCCGTTGAAGACGGAGAGATATTCCGGACCGGCGATCACGCGCCCTTTCATATTGCGGAAATCGGCACGTCGGTCACCAATAACTTTCCCTGTGCCGTCTTGTGTGCCGTCGGCAGTCTTGCATATCATTTCGGCACATCCGTCTCCATCGAAGTCCGCAACTAAAAATTGTGTATAATGCGCTCCGGAACGTATGTTTTCGCCCAGATCTATACGCCATAGTCGTGTTCCGTCAAGCCTGTAGCAATCGATAAGTGTGGGGCCGGTGAAGCCATCGTGGGCATTATCATGCGAATTGGTAGGGTCCCATTTCAGAAATATTTCAAATTGGCCGTCACCATCCACGTCTCCTACAGCCGCATCGTTTGCTGTATAGAAATATTCTTTTCCGAAAGGATCAACTCCGAGTGCCGGCTTATCGAGAGGTATTTCGATATATCGGGCCGGCCCCTCTCCACTTAGAGTGTATTCCCCGGGGAGTTGTCCGTCTGATGCTTTTACTTCGTAACGTGCCTCATGTCCTCGTTTGAATCCATCTTTGAAAAATGTGGAATTGGAGATCGGACGCCTGTTTATTTTCTTGCCGTTACGGAACACGTCGAATTTCACGTTTTCCGGATCTGAAGAAAGATATCTCCATGACAAGGCCACAGAGTCGGATGATTCTCTCACGGCCACAAGGCCACGATCAAGTTTTTCACGTTTTATTTTTGAATAGTTATATCTCGACTGAGCTGATGCCGGGGCCGGAAGCACTAAGAATAATGTCAGAATCGGAGCAGATAGATAATATTTGAGATTTTTCATCACTTGCTGTAGATTAGAGGAGGTCTTACTCACAAATTTAATAAACATTCCTGTTATTGCCGAGATTCTCTCTAAAATTTGTATAAAAATCGTCTAAGTTATTTTTCGTCAAACGTGGAAATTTTATCGGGCGGAGGCCTCATGCGTAATACGTAGTTTTCGGTTCACGATATGCCCCCGGGCATCTTTATTTTTGTCAGAATTGAAAAATATTGGTTAATTTTGTATCCGGACTTTACCCCTCTCTCCTATATCCATAATGAAGAAACTGTCGTTATTATTTCTTGCTGCGTTGCCCTTTGTTTCGGCTACTAAATCATTTTCCCGAGAGGTAAATATTATAGATAACGGTTGGCTTTTTACGCTCACTTCCGATTCACTATCCGGTCGGGATTCTCTCACTGAAACCGTTGATCTTCCTCACGACTGGAGTATCGAATACCCTTTCGACCGGCATGCCGCTTCCGGAAATGACGGAGGCTATGTGCGGACCGGACAGGGAAAATATGTTAAAGATCTGGAATTTTCTCGGAAAGATCTTGAAGGCAGACGCCATTCTCTCCTTTTTGAAGGAGTTTATGAGCGCTGGTCTCTTATCGTGAATGGCGATACTGTAGGCTTTCGGCCTTACGGATATTCAACGGTAGAATATGATATCACTCCTTATCTGCGGCCGGGACGCAACCGTATTGAGGTTACTGTTGATAACTCACATCAGAAAAACAGCCGATGGTTCACCGGCTCCGGTATCTACCGGCATGTCCGACATATAACTACAGGGATGACATCCGTGAACGTACGGTCATTATTCATAACCACACCGCAGGTTGCCACACAAGAGGCAACCGTAAAAGTCTCTTTCGATATTGAAAGGACTCAGGATGCCGCCCGACCATTGGATGCGGAGATTAAGGTTTTCTCACCCGCAGGAGTGGAGGTAAGCCGTAAAAAGGTGGAGATTAAGGGAGAGCAGGTCGCAACCGAGCTGAAAGTGGATAATCCGGCATTATGGAGTCCTGAAACTCCGAATCTTTATAAATTGGAGATTACACTTTCTCAATCGGGTAAGGATATCGATAATCTGGAGCAGAATTTCGGTATTCGCTTGATAACCTGTTCGGCTTCTGACGGGCTGTTACTTAACGGGAAGCCGATCATGCTTAACGGAGCCTGCGTGCATCATGATAACGGTCTTCTCGGAGCGGCTTCGTTCGACGCTGCCGAAGCGCGAAAGGTAAGGCTGCTGAAGGAGGCCGGCTTCAATGCGGTTCGCACAAGTCATAATCCGGCTTCGCCCGCGTTTCTTGACGAGTGTGACAGGCAGGGACTTCTTGTTATCAACGAAGCCTTTGATGGCTGGCGCGATTCAAAAACGCCCAACGACTATCATCTTTGGATTGACGAATGGGGAAACCGCGATATGGAAGATCTCATCTTGCGCGACCGTAATCATCCCTCGGTAATGGCTTGGAGCATCGGTAACGAGGTTATTGAACGCAAGAAGATTGAAGTGGTTTCTACAGCGCGGAGGCTGGCAGAAGTCTGCCGGCGTCTTGATCCGACGCGTCCCGTCACGGAAGCCCTGTGTGCCTGGGATTCCGATTGGGAAATCTATGATCCGCATGCCGAGGTTTTGGATATTGTTGGCTATAACTATATGATACATAAGTCGGAAAGCGATCATGCCCGTTGTCCCGAACGTATAATGTGGCAGACGGAGTCGTATCCTGCCGATGCTGCAGCCAACTGGCATAAAGTTAAGGAAAATCCTTATATAATAGGCGATTTTGTATGGACAGGGCTTGACTATCTGGGCGAATCGGGCATAGGTCGGTTCTTTTATAATGGTGCCACTGAAGGAGAACATTATGAACGTGACCAATGGCCCTGGCACGGTGCCTATTGTGGCGATATCGATATCACCGGATGGCGTAAACCTGTGTCTCATTATCGCGATATGCTGTACAACGATCGTCCCGGTAGCCGCCTCTACATGGCTGTCCGCGAGCCCGATGGTTATTATGGGACGATTAAGACTACGAAATGGAGCGTCTGGCCCCAATGGGAGTCATGGACTTGGCCCGGTCATGAAGGGCGTCCGATTGATGTCGAGGTAATGAGCAGATATCCTAAGGTCAGGCTTTTTCTTAACGATGAATTGATCGGAGAGGCTCCCGCCGGTGAGGATTATGATTGTATTGCCCGCTTTACTTTGCCATACGCTCCCGGCAATCTTCGGGCGGTAGCCGTTGATGAGGGCGGCAAGGCGGTGGAAACAACCGAACTTGTAACCGCCGGCGAACCGACCGCTATACGCCTTACGGCCGATAAGGCTTCTCTGGTTTCCGATGGTCAGGATCTGGTTTATATAGTTGTGGAAGTTTTGGATGCTGATGGTAGAATTGTTCCGGATGCTGCACTTCCGTTGCATTTCTCCCTCTCAGGTCCCGGCGTATTGAAAGCGGCCGGGAATGCCGATCTCACGGATAACAGCGGTTATACCGGCACGGAAGTAAATACATGGAAAGGTCGCGCGTTGGCCATTTTGAAATCATCGCCCAAGAAAGGAAATATCCATTTCAGCGTTTCCTCCCCCGGTCTGAACTCCTCTCCAATCACAATCCCCGTCCGGTAGAGAAGAAGGCTTGATTATTTCCGGCAGACGAATCCGGAATGGTTTGAATGCAATGCGGCGGAATGGGTTGAATATCCGAACTTTTTGTTAATTTTGCAGATTGATAAATGGCAGAGAATGGCCATTTCCCCTTTGTGTCGGGGAGGATTCGCATCTTCCTCTTAATAATTGATTATGAGAAAAGCTTTTTGTAAGATTCTGAGATTTTATTTTGTGACGGTTTCACTGCTTGCTCCGGCCGCTGTTGAGTTATGTGCTCAGTCGCTAAGGCTTGAGCCGATACCTTTCGGCAATATGTCAAATTGGGTAAGCCGTGGAATTACCGAATCGAAAGTGCTCGGCGGGAAAAAGAAAACTGTCTATGAGATTGCCCCGACTGCCACAATAGAGGGCAATAAGGCATACAGCAATATGGGAGGGTCTCCCTGGGCCACGAGTAATGTGTATGCCAAGGTTGCCGGAATCTCCAAAGCCTCCAACACCGTTTCTCCCGCTGTGGTAAACGGCAATAAGGTTGCAAAACTGGAGGCTAAGATGGAGGAGGTAAAAGTGCTTGGAATTATTAACATGGATGTGATGGTAGCCGGGACTATTTTCCTCGGAAAGATCGATGAACCCATCACTTCTCCCAAGGGGCCTTTCTCGAAGATGGAAATGGGCATCCCTTATACCAAACGTCCGAAAGCTCTTGTATATGATTTTAAAGTAGACATGCCGACAGCAAATACACGCACTAAGTCTACCGGTTTCAGCAGTAAGAAAACTCTTCAGGGACGTGATAATGCCGAAGTCTATGTTCTTCTTCAGAAACGTTGGGAAGATAAGGATGGGAAGCTATATGCGCAGCGTGTCGGTACGGGCCGTGAACGCTACTCCAAAACCATCCCCTGGACGCGCGGCCATCAGCTTAAGATAAACTATGGCGATATCTCCGGGCAGCCCTGGTTTAAACCATGGATGGGACTGCTCAACGGCGACAAGGCTTACTACGCCCGCAATTCCAAAGGGAAACTTGTGCCGGTGCAGGAGACGGGATGGGCTCCTGCCGATGCCGTTCCCACCCATGTTCTGGTTATGGCTTCTTCAAGTTGTGGTGAGCCATACGTCGGAACCGAAGGACTCTCCCTATATATTGATAATATAGCATTCGGCTTCTGAAATTACCCAAAGCCTTCGCTGACTTGGGCGCTTTTCGGCTTTTGGCTCAATCACATAGCCCGCTATGCTCAATCGCTCAAAAGTCAAAAATCGCTCCAATCCAGCGACCCAGGGGCACTCAAATTTATGAGATGGGCTCTTAAACTTTTGAATGAGGATATAATCCAATCTACAGATTCACGTTAATAAGATACTTATGAAACTCGCAATAGTAGGATATGGCAAGATGGGCCATATTATTGAAAAAATAGCAGAATCGCGCGGCCATGAGGTAGTTGTGAAAATTGATAAAGATAACAGAGATCTTTTCATGACCCCGGAATTCCGCGACTGCGATGTGGCAATAGAGTTCACCACACCGGCCACAGCCGTAGAGAATATTCTTGAGTCGTTCGCCGCCGGGGTTCCGGTGGTCTGCGGCACAACGGGTTGGTATGATTCTCTTCCGGAGATGAAGCAGATATGTGAAGAAGGGAAAGGTACGCTCCTTTATGCCTCTAATTTTTCGGTCGGGGTCAATATCTTCGTGGCCCTCAACGCCTGGTTGGCACGTGTTATGAATAATTGTCCCGAATATACTCCCCACCTTGTTGAGACACATCATATTCACAAGCTCGATCATCCTTCAGGGACGGCCATAACATTGGCCGAGACCCTGATTGGAGCTCATGAGCGTCTTGAGGGATGGTGCGAACCGGAAGGAGACAAAGAGTGTCCCCGGCCGGGTTTTATAGAGATTGATCATGTACGTTCCGGAGAAGTGCCCGGAATACATACTATTGTGTGGGATTCTCCGGCCGACAGTATCTCGCTCACTCATAGTGCAAAATCGCGCGAAGGGTTTGCTCTCGGTGCCGTGCTTGCAGCTGAATGGCTCAAAGGGAAGAGTGGTATCCATACAATCGATGAAGTCTTCAAATTTTAAGTAGGTTTTGAAAAAGTATGTCCATGACTGAAAACAATACGAATTCCGGAGCCGATAAATCATTCGGCCGGCAGATTCTTGAACATATAAAGGAAATCAAGGCTACACGCTGGATTAGATTCGGCGTCGTTTCGGCCGTTTTCATATTTTGGGTGATCCTGATGGGTAATCCCTGGTTGCTTTTCCTTTGGCTCATCCTTATAGATATATATATCACCAATATCATTCCATGGGGATGGTGGAAGAAAAGTAAGAATAAAGCTGTACGAACGCTTATGACGTGGGTTGATGCCATTGTCTATGCGCTTGTGCTTATCTATTTTGTTTTTGCATTTGTCGGTCAGCAATATGAGATTCCGTCGTCGAGCCTTGAGAAATCGCTCGTTGTCGGCGACCGCCTGTGGGTTGATAAGACAATTTACGGAGCTCGCGTTCCCCAGACTCCTCTGCATTTCCCTCTTGCCCAGCATACTCTGCCGCTCATCGGCACCAAGAGCTATATTGATAATCCGCAACTTGAATACCATCGTCTCCCCGGCGTGCGTTCCATACGTCGCGGAGATATTGTGGTGTTCAATTATCCTCAGGGCGACACCGTCGCGCTGAAAGTCCAGAACCCCGACTATTATCAGATTTGCGACGAACTGCGGAGCAAAGGGGTTACCGATCCCAAGAAATATATCATGGACAATCCGTCGATATTCGGCGAACTTGTCTGGCGTCCTGTCGATCGTCGTGAGAATTATGTGAAACGTGCTATTGCTCTGCCGGGCGAACGGCTTAAGATCGTGGATAATGTCATCTATATTGACGGTAAACCTATTGCCGATCCTGACAATGTGCAGTTCAATTATATCATTCCTGTTTCGGGAACGATAAGCGATGAAAAATGGCATGAGCTCGGTGTGCGTGCTGAAGATCATGGCTCTACTCCCATCCGTAATGAAGTCGCCGGTTTCTCATATTATGATGTCCCGCTCACAAAGGCAATGAAAGAGGAGATTGAGAAATGGCCGGAGGTTATCGGCCCGTTGCAGACTGAGAAGGAGAGCGGCTTCTACATGACGGGAGGTGTCTTTCCCCTTGGTTATGATCTTGGCTGGAGTGTATCGGATATGGGTGAGATATGGATTCCCAAACGCGGGGTAACTCTGCATCTAACCCCGGAGAATTATCCGGTTTACGAAAGGGTGATACGTACGTATGAGGGTAACGACCTTCAGCTTAAGGATGGTAAAATCTATATCAACGGCAAGCAAACCGACTATTATACCTTTAAAATGGATTATTATTGGATGATGGGCGATAATCGTGATCGTTCGGCCGACAGCCGTTTCTGGGGTTTTGTGCCGGAAGATCATGTTGTCGGCTCTCCCCTATTCATCATTGCTTCTTTTGATCAGGAGAGAGGTTGGTTTGACGGTAAGATACGCTGGAGCCGTACATTCTCCAATGCGAATCCGGATAAGAAATGGTGATTCCGTTTGCTCCGGCTCCCGGTTGGTTCTCCCTCCTTTTCAGTGAGATGGCGCGGGGAAGAAGTTTTGAGGAGAGTGCAGAGGCAGTCTCAGGCCGGGTGAAATCGCGTGAGTTTGCCAGAACAACCATAGAGGGAGCGATGCTTGCTATCCCTGTGGAGGGGGGAGCCTCTGTGCTTAAGCGACGGGGTGCCGACCCTACGGTGGCTGAACACGGGCGCTGGAGACATACCCACTTGGGAGCGTGGAATGCGGCTTATGGAAAATGTCCGTTTTTCAGTCATTTCTATCCGGCACTTCAGGAGATTTATCAGCTTCCCGCAGGTTTGCGGCTTGAAGAATGGAATCGTCATTTCGCTGAGATTGTCATACGAATGCTCCGGCCTGAGGATGAATTACCGGCCCTAAGGCAGATGGCTGTTGAACGCGGAGTCCTTTTTAAAGAATTACAAAGGGAGATGACAGCAAAAATTAACTATAATCTTTCAATTTTTGACGCTCTTTTCCGTTATGGGAGAGAAACCTTGTTCGGACTTGTAGAAATATGACCCCGGCTTTATCGGGACTTTTACCCCTGAATACGTAAATCATAAAATCAAGGGATAGGTATGAGGAAGATTCTGACAATATTGTTGTTTCTATTGTTGTTTTCCGTTGTGGGTGGCGGCTTTCGCCTGTCGGCACAGGAAAGCGGCGAGGAAGAACTGCGTGTAAAAGTCAGAGCTTTCAAGGGATATACGTATATTGTGGATGAGTATGGCGACACATGCCGCCTTACGTATATGACCGATCTGATAGTCTATCCTCCTCTCAAATTCAAAAACAAGAAGGAAGAGCAGTTCTACTGGCGTACGGTGCGTGATGTAAGGAAAACTCTTCCTCTGGCCAAAATGGCCTTCTCCATAGTTTGCGAATCTTACGAGTATATCCAGACCATTCCCGATAAGAAAGAGCGTGAGAAGCATCTGAAAACCCTTGAGAAGGATATATTCAATCAATATAAGCCCGTTGTGAAGAGTATGACAAGGAATCAGGGAAAGGTGCTCCTGAAACTCATAAACAGAGAGACTGATCAATCTTCGTTTAATATTGTAAAGGCGTTTTTAGGGAGTTTCAGGGCAGGCTTCTGGCAGACGTTCGGACGTTTCTTCGGGATGAACATGAAAGCCGGATTTCATCCGGAGAAGAATAAGGAAGATGCCATTATCGAGCGTGTGGCCGTGCTTATAGAGCAAGGGCAATTATAGTGGAAATGGGGTCTTAGCGATAGATTATGCGCGATAATATTCTATAGAGAGGGAATCCGCCTATATATGTGGATAGGATTCCGATTTTATTTTTAAGGCGCACTTCCGGATTGAACAAGGAATCGCAGCGCAATTCTTTAATTATTTTCTTACATTCCTTCTCCGTTTCGGGCATAAGGGCATGTGAGCTATATATAAGGCCTAAGATATTGAAAGCAGAACTAAGCCGACGGTCGCGGGCCCCCTTCAGTAGCTCTCGGGCGAATCTTGTGTTCGGGTGTTGTCGGTAATCAAAAAATTCTACCATTCTTCGGGTCACATCCAGTACGTCGAGGCGCTTGGGATTGAATCTTGATAAGGTGCCTGTGGGGTTTTGTCGGTATAGATAGACGTTTGCCTCGCAAATAGCTGTATGATCCGTCTTCATTAAAATCCTATAGCTGAGATCAAGGTCTTCATAGATTATTCCATTGCGAAATCTTTCGTTCTTGAAGAGGCTCTTATCGAAAAGTTTGCCCCATGGTGAAGCATCGGGTTGTCCCTGCTGGTAGAGGAGCCGTTTAAGGGCTTCTTCTCGTCCGATAATTTTAACTCGTATATCTCCTTTATTTTCGACTATCGGAGGTTTGTCAGTAAAATTTATTGATTTTCCGCAGACGAGGGATACTCCCGTCTGCGATTTAACGTCTGAAAGCAGTTTAAGCGAATCGGGAAGGAGGAGGTCATCGCTGTCGAGAAAAGAGATTGACTGGCCGCGAGCGAGATCAATTGCTCTGTTTCTTGTAAATGCCTGTCCCTGGTTTCGGTCGTTTTGCAGAAATATTATCCGATGGTCGGTGGCTGCCATTTCCCGACAGATATCAGCGGAGCCATCTGTCGAGGCATCGTCAATAAGAATCAGTTCAAAAGCAGAATAAGTTTGCGCCAATACACTCTGAATGCATTGGCGCAAATATTTCTCAACGTTATAGACAGGGACGATAACCGATATCAGGGCCTGATTGTCCATTTTAAACGATTTTTGAGAAGGAATCTTAGCCTTACGGCCTTACACCTTCAAGAAGCCCTATGAATACTCTCAAGGTTAGACAGTAAGGATCTCTTTCTCTTTCTCGGCGAAAGCGGCGTCGATCTTCTTCATATATTTGTCATGAAGTTTCTGAACGTCTCCCTCGGCGTCTTTTTCGATATCTTCGCTCAGGCCGTTTTTAATCTCTTTCTTTAGGCCTTCAATAGCTTCGCGGCGGGCATTGCGTACTGAGACTTTTGCTGTTTCGGTTTCTCCCTTGCTTTGTTTCACAAGTTGTTTACGGCGGTCTTCGGTAAGTGGAGGAATGCTTAGGCGAATCACTTCTCCGTTATTCTCGGGTGTGATGCCGAGTTCGGAGTTGATGATTGCTTTTTCAATCTCGCGGAACATCGATTTCTCCCAGGGAGTGATGGCGATGGTGCGGGCATCGGGCACGCTTACGTTGGCAACATTTGAAATCGGAGCCTGCGAACCGTAATAGTCCACACGGATTCCGTCGAGCAGTCTTGCCGATGCCTTCCCGGCACGTATATGCGAGAGTGTATCTTCGAGATATTCCAGAGCAAGCTGCATCGATTCTTCGGCATTCTGCAGATAGTCTTTAACTTCCATATCTATTTATTATTTTGAATTTTCAAATCTATGGGTGTCTTAAAAAACGAGCGTCCCGACATTTTCTCCCGAAAGCATTTTCTTCAGATTCCCTTCCACATCCATATTGAAGACGTAGATAGGCATCTTGTTTTCCTTGCAGAGTGCGGTAGCTGTAAGGTCCATCACTTTCAGACCGCGCGCCAGCACCTCATCGTAGGTTATTTCGTTGAATTTTGTGGCATCGGGATCTTTTTCAGGATCTGCCGTATAGACGCCATCGACGCGAGTGCCTTTGAGCATCACCTCGGCCTCGATTTCGATAGCACGGAGTGCTGACCCGGTGTCGGTGGTGAAGTAAGGATTGCCGGTGCCGCAGGAGATTATGGCCACGCTCCCTTTCTCCATCGCTTCAATGGCCCGCCATTTTGAATAATGCTCACCTATCGGATGCATGTTTATGGCTGTGAGCACTTTCGAGGATTGCCCGATAGCTTCAAGAGCCGAGCTTAGAGCCAATGAGTTGATAACGGTGGCGAGCATCCCCATTTGGTCGCCCTTTACACGGTCAAAACCTTTGCCGGCTCCCGAGAGTCCGCGGAAGATGTTGCCTCCTCCGATCACGATTCCGATCTCTACTCCTTCGTCTGCCATTTCCTTTATCTGGCGCGCATAAGAATTAAGACGTTCCGTATCTATTCCGTGTCCTTGTTTCCCGGCTAACGACTCGCCGGAGAGTTTGAGCAATATTCTTTTATATTTCATTTTTACAGGTCTAATGACCAAAGTTAATAAAGATTTTTAAGAAGTCGGCAACTTTCATCAAAAATCTTACAATCTCTTTTTTGCTACTTGTTTAATATTTTGTAAATTTGTGCCGAAAATGGAGCAATTAGATAAAATTCAGTCACGTATCAGAGGGGAGCTTACAGGGATGAATGAGATCATCACCGATACTCTTCATACCTCTAACGAATTGATGAACAGTATTGTCACCTCTTATTTGCGTACGAAGGGCAAGCAGATTCGTCCGATTCTTGTTATTCTGAGTGCCAAGATGTTCGGGGAGGTGAACGATGATGTGCTTCATGCCGGCGCAGCTCTTGAGATGCTTCACAATGCATCGCTTATTCACGACGATATTGTCGATGAGACATCCTTGCGTCGCGGAGTCCCTACAATCAATGCCATCTGGGGCAATCATATTGCTGTGCTTGTAGGAGATTTCTTTGTATCCAACGCGCTTGCCGCAGGTATCAAATCAGGACATCTTTCAATCATATCATCCCTCTCCTCTCTCGGCAAGGAGCTTTCGCTCGGTGAAATCGACCAGATATGCAATGCCCGTGAACACCATTTCGATGAGGAGCGATATTTCATGGTGATCCGCAAGAAGACGGCTTCACTTTTCATGAATTGCGTACGGATGGGTGCGGAGGCTGTCAATGCTCCGCAAGAGGAATTTGCTCCGATGGTGCAATTTGCTGAATTGCTCGGGCTTTGCTTTCAGATCAAGGATGATATTTTTGATTATTTCCCGAGTCCGCAGATTGGTAAACCCTCCGGCAATGATCTTCGTGAGGGTAAGGTGACACTCCCATTGCTCTATGCCATAAATAATGCTCCGGCTTCTGAGGCCGAGCCTATGAAAGAATTAATTATAAAAGGCGATCTCACCACGGAGGATATAGCAACCCTGGTTGATTTTGCCAAACGTCACGGCGGAATAGATTATGCGTTCGATGTAATGAACTCCATGAAAGCCGAGGCTGCGGCAATTCTTTCCCGCTATCCGGATTCGGAAGTTACCCGTTGTTTCAGAGACATTTTCGACTTTATTATCTCCCGCGATAAATAATTGCTCTAAGGTTTGTAATGATGCCTCAGATGCAAGACGCCGAGGATGAGGCTGAGGGGAGAATATACAAATATATAGCCGGGACATAATGCCGATTGCAACGACGCAAACGGCTTAAGGCTCCGTCGCAAAAATGGGGCTTAGAGCCCATCTCAAATTTATGAGATGGGCTCTTAAGATGGCACACTGTCTTTAAGAAGCGTGTTCGAATCAGGTGAGTCGGAATGAGAGTCTGTGAATTGGCGTAGGGCCGAGTCTGCGTAGAGCTTCCCGATGAGCTTTCGTAGGATAGCCCATGTTCTGTTGCCAGCCATAATCCGGATATTGCTCCGCATATTGTCTCATCAGCTCATCGCGATGTGTTTTTGCAAGTATGGAAGCGGCCGCAATCGACATAAATCGCCCGTCGCCCTTCACAACCGTTGTATAAGGGATATCCATCCCTCTCTCCGGGTCAAGATAAGGCTTGAAGCGGTTGCCGTCAATGAGGATATGATGTGGCCTGACAGTAAGTTTGTCGAGTGCTCTCTGCATCCCTGTTATGGATGCGTTGAGGATATTGATACGGTCGATTTCATCCGCCTCCACCATCACCACGGCCCAAGCCAGAGCCTCGCGCTCGATGATAGGGCGCAACGCATCACGCTGTTTTTCGGAGAGTTGCTTGGAGTCGTTCAGACCCTCACAGCGGAATCCGGGAGGCAATATGACGGCGGCACAGGCAACCGGGCCGCAGAGACAGCCGCGTCCCGCTTCATCGCATCCCGCTTCCGGAATACCCGGAATCATAAATTCCTCCATTATATCAGAAGCGGCGGCAAGTCACGACCGAGTGGCCCGAACGGATCACGAGCTGTTTCCCGTCAAGTTTAAGGATTGTAAATGTCACGGGATTATCATATATCCCCCATTGATAGAGTCGGCTGTCAGTAGGTTTTTCGCGATAGGGGAAGTCAAGGGTAAATATTCCTTTTTCCTCATCGTATGAGAAATTCCCTGCATAATCCCCCGGATAGAGGTTCACTACATGAGAAGTGAGACACATATATATCTTATGGGGATGGGTTATGGAGCCATCATCGGTATTTTCAACAGTCATTACTTGCCATTGGGCATCCAGCTTGCCGTTATGAGAAGCGTTGCGGCAGCCTGTCAGGCATAAAATAATTGTGAAAATGAAAGCGAGCGTTGCCGGCAGAATATAGCGGATTTTCATAATTGCTTTATTTGAAGGTCCAACCTTAAATATCTGGCCAAATTAAATAAGTAAGTATTGCAAATTAATGAACATCTAAAACGAGGTTATTTTTGAGTTGATTTGGTTGCGGAATGAAGGAGAATATTTTCATATTCGACTGAATGACAAGACCAAAGCAGCCATAAAAGAACGAGTTTTATTGTTCAAGATTTCCATAATACTTGATATCGATTAATTTTCAATACTTACTTAGCATTAATTAATATTTGTTTTTGGGTTTAAAGAGCCATCCGGTCTTTGAAATTTTGAGAGCCACGCCATAGCTGTGTCCTATAAGCGAACCGGAGTCGAAACCGAATCCGAGACTCCCCTCCCAGCCTTTAAGTTTGCTGTTGCGGTAGCTCACTTCGGCCATAAGGCTGAAATTACGCTTTATGTTATCGAAAGGAGCTTCATACGTTCCCCAGCTTTTGATGCGGGATGCCATAAGTTTATACGATATATTGTCGGAGGGATTTCCCTTCAATCCGAAATGATGACCGATCACGCGGGTGGACGTGAAATAAAGGATATGAGGACTATTATATATCGGGCTAATGATAAGAGGGTTTCCGATTCCCATTCCCCAGTTTTGCCAACCGTTGTAGATATAATGGTTGTAATAATTGTCGCGTCCGCTCACCTGTTCGGTGATTTCCGGCGTATGATCCCAGTAAACAGGGCCGGACTGGTCTTTCATATAAAGAAATTCATACAGTGCCTCCGAGACCCACCTGTTGCGCGGAAGCGTAGCGGTGATGCCGTAAAGACCATCTTTCCAGGGATACTGAATCCAGAGCATGGAATGATCTTCAAAAAAATGCTGATAGTATGCTTTTACACTCCAGTCGGCATCAGCCGGTTTCCATGCCAAAGAGAAATTCCATGTGCCGATGAAGTTTCCTTCAACATTTGTCTGTTCGCCCATTGGTGTTGTCTCGTCGCCATGAAGCGGAATGAGAGCTTTCCAGAAAGAGCGCAATCCTTTGGGCATTTTGGTTTTCAGATGGCCGTTCTCGTATGAATCGCCTCCGAACTGGGTTGCCATTTCCAAACCGATCTCAAATTCAAGCGGGAATTTACGAGCGTTTCCTCCTCGCAGATATAGAGCCTTGGAATGATAAAGGGTTCCGAGGGCATATTTTGAATTGGGTTCCACCCAATGTTTTATCCAACGGTTATCGGTGAATTTTCCGTAGGCAATATATCCTTTTATGCCGACCCATCCGTTTGTGAACCAAATATCGGCATAATCGAATATTCCGGCGCGTATCTGCGGAATGGGCATGGAATTTGGCGCGTTCAGCAAGTCGCCCGAGCTAAGGTCGGAATCAATGAACCCGGTCATCTCTTTAGCTCCTATCATAGCCTGCAGACAGCGATATTTCACTTCTCCGTAGAGCTGTTGCACCCGGAAAACGGAGGAGAAACGGGCAGCAACGGCCAGATCCACGCCGGCACCCCATGTGAACCGTTTATTCTTATCCATATCGTGGAAAGCTCCCAGCCGCAGGTATGCGTTGTTTTTCTTTACAGATGAGAGGCCGTATTGGTTGTTCATCATCCAGAACGGGGTGTTTTCTCCGCCGGCAAAATTAAATCCGGCCTCCCCTCTGTATCTGATTGAATCGTTCCATTCGGCGGCCGCCGGAGCGGCAAGAGCCAGTAGGGCTCCGCAAGCCAAAGCATGCAGTAGTTTCATAGTGGTTAAAATAAAAAAGTTGAGGCCGACAATCAAGGGTTTGACTGCCGGTCTCTGGGGATAGGATGGATTTGGGGATGTAGTCCATAGCAGAGTCGAACTGCTCTTTAG
>CAZOPN010000035.1:0-22876 GCA_964581685.1 uncultured Sangeribacter sp.
TCACTCGCCCAAATCCGCCCCAGGGGCTCTCAAATTTTTGAGATGGGCTCTTAATTTTTAACGCTCTCTTTTTTTAATTAGTTTTTAGCCATGCAGATTTTTGTTTCTTCCGATATTGACGTTATTTCTTTTTTTATTAGCTTTGTAATTGAATCTTTCCTCATTATGATAGGAAGTCGGTGAAATGACTTCAATGGGGTCTAAAAAATTTAACAGAGATAAGTCATGGAAGATATCAAAGGGTTTGTAAGAGTAGCCGGCGCGATTCCGGAAGTTAAAATAGCGGATATCGATCATAACATAAAGGAAATTATAGAGATAGCTTCTGAGGCTGAGGAAACGGGAGCTGAGGTAATAGTTTTTCCCGAACTTTCGATCACCGGTTATACTTGTGCCGATCTTTTTTATCAGTCGCTGCTACTTGACGAAGTGGAAGCAGGATTGAGAAAGATTTGTGAATGTACGCGCCGGCTTGAAATATCTATTGTTGTCGGAGCTCCTCTTCGTTGTGGAAACGGACTTTATAATTGCGCTGTCTTTATATCAGGGGGTGAGATAATCGGTATCGTTCCCAAAACATATCTTCCAAACTATAATGAATTTTATGAAAAACGCTGGTTCCGTTCAGCAAAAGATGCTCCTTCTTCTATATTTATTGACGGTAAGTCTTACGCTTTCAGTCGTAACTTACTGTTTGAAAAGAAAGGTGTTAGATATGGTATAGAGATTTGTGAGGATATGTGGGTGCCGGTTCCTCCTGCTACAATGCTGACGGCCGCCGGAGCAGATATTATCTTGAATCTTTCTGCTACAGATGAAATGGCCGGTAAGCACGATTATCTTGTCAGCATGCTTAGACAACATTCTGCTCGTTGCCGTTGTGGCTATGTCTATGCATCTGCAGGTATCGGTGAATCCTCAACAGATCTGGCTTTTGCCGGCAATTGTCTTATTCTTGAAGATGGTGCCGTTCTCGCTTCGGCAGAAAGGTTCTGTATGGAATCACAATTGGTTGTCTCGGCAATTGATGTGGAGAAATTGCGGAATGATAGACTAAGATATTCCTCGTATGGCGACTATGCTTTCGAAATTTCAGATATCAGAACTTTGAATGTTGCCCGAGAAGCTTTAGTTGTAAGCGATAAAAAGAAAGATGTGAAACTTTCTCTTGCAGATTTAATAGATGTTTCCCCTACTCCATTTGTCGATGATAATGCTGTTTACAGGAGGCGACGCTGTAATGAAATATCTTCTATCCAGGCTTGGGGGCTTGCGCAACGTCTTAGAAAAATAAATTGCCGTAATGCCGTGATAGGTATTTCCGGAGGACTTGATTCCACACTTGCTCTTCTTGTCACAGTAAAAGCTTTTGATATGCTGAAACTCGATCGTAAAGGTATTCTGGCTGTGACAATGCCAGGTTTCGGCACAACGGACCGCACACACAACAACGCGTGGCAACTTATGGAATTGCTTGGCGTTACCCCTCTTGAGATTCCTATAAACCCAGCAGTGACACAACATTTCTCTGATATCGGCCATGATCCGGAGGTACATGATGCTACTTACGAGAATAGTCAGGCTCGTGAAAGAACGCAGATTCTGATGGATCTGGCAAACAAGACGGGGGGCCTCGTGATAGGAACGGGAGATCTGTCGGAGTTGGCATTGGGATGGTGTACATATAACGGCGATCAAATGTCGATGTATGGAGTGAATGCCTCGATCCCGAAAACACTTGTCAAATATCTGGTGCTTAACTATTCGGAGGAAAGTTCGAACTCAAAGATAAAAGAGGTGCTGATTGATATTCTTGAAACACCGATCAGTCCGGAACTTCTCCCCTCTTCTGCTGACGGTAGTATTGAACAGAAGACAGAAGACCTTGTCGGACCCTACGAACTTCACGATTTTTTTCTGTATTATATGCTTCGTGATGGTTTCGAACCTGAGAAAATTTATCGTCTTGCCCGGATTGCTTTTGCGGAAGAATATGATAAAGATATAATTTTGCATTGGCTTAAAGTTTTTTATCGACGCTTCTTCAGTCAGCAGTTCAAACGTTCGTGTATGCCTGATGGAGTGAAGGTTGGAAGTGTGTGTCTTTCACCGCGCGGAGACTGGAGGATGCCCTCTGATGCTTCAGCCCGTTTATGGCTTGAGGCAGTTGAGCATATCAAATGATTTTGCCTATTCCAAAAAATTGATTAAGTTTGTAAATTGCTTGACGGCGTTTTATTGCTAATATGTTTACGAACGAAGATATTGAAGACGCACTTACCGTTCTCCGGAATGGAGGGATTATCCTTTATCCTACCGATACTATATGGGGGGTCGGATGTGACGCTACAAATCCGGATGCGGTTGAAAAAATATTTCGGCTGAAGCAGAGAGCCGACTCAAAGGCTATGCTCATGCTTGTGGGTTCTGAGGGTCAGCTGCAATCGTATGTTTCAACGATTCCTGAGGTTGCCTGGCAACTAATTGATGCTGCAGTAAATCCACTTACCATAATTTACGATCATCCCAGAAATATTGCTCCGGCTCTGCTTGCTTCCGACGGTTCGGCCGGATTCCGGATTACGGGTGAAAAATTTTCATCCACATTATGTCGTCGTCTGCGACACCCTTTGGTCTCAACTTCCGCTAATATCAGCGGGAAGGCCGCGCCTCGTCTTTTCAGCGATATTCCGGAAGAGATAATAAAAGGGGTAGATTATGTAGTTAAATATGGTAGAAACAGCGATGCCTCTTCACCGAGCAATATTATAAAAGTTAAAGACAACGGAATAATACATATCATCAGATAGGAGTATGAGAGGCCGTGGTTTTACAAGAGATCTTCAGAGACTCAAATATGTTTTGAGCGATTTCATCACGACATCGCTGGCCTTTTTTGTGTTCAACATAGCACGTTATTATTTGCTTGCTTCCGATATGCCCGAAATAACTGGTTTATGGCATTACCTTAAGTCGGAGAAGATGCTTATTGAACAATTTATAATCCCTTTATCGCTTTTGTCGGTCTATTGGCTTTCGGGATATTATAATAATCCTATGAGCCGATCCAGACTCCAGGAGGTGCTGACGACGTTTTATTCTGCTTTTGTAAATACGATAATTATTTTTCTTTTACTCCTCATAAATGACAGAACTTCAGGAAAATCGACTGACTATTTACTGATTATTGTCCTTTTTGTAGTTCTCTTTATCTTTACATATATCGGCCGAATAATTATAACAACCAATACCTTACGCCATCTTCGCAATCATCATTGGTTTTTGTCGACTCTGATAATCGGCTTTTCCGACCGGAGTTTGGAAACATATAAAAAACTGATTAAAAGCGATACGATGTGGTCGTATAATGTTGTCGGGTTTATTCGTATCGATGGTGAAACCAAGCCTTCAGATGGATATAATGTATGGGATATGAAAGATATCCGTGAGATATGTGATAAATATTCAATAGACCAAATAATAATTTCTCCATCTGATAAATGGGATCGGGATGAAATGATTCTTCGACTTCTCGATAAGCTTCTTGATCTTCAGATACCCGTGAAAATTCAGCCTGACAACCTTTCCTTTATCACAGCCGGTATACGAATGACCGATATTATGGAGGAACCATTTGTGGATCTTACCCGACCGAGGATTTCTGAATGTGAAAGGAATATGAAGAGGACATTCGATATTATTGCCTCTGTGGTCACATTGATTATACTCTCACCTCTTCTCCTGGCCATAGCGTTAGCTGTCAAATTTGATTCCAAAGGTCCGGTCTTATATGTTCAACGTAGAGTCGGAAGACGATATAGGGAATTTAATATCTTTAAATTCCGGTCTATGCGTGCCGATGCTGAGAAAGGCGTTCCGCAACTATCAAGTGATAACGATGACAGAATTACACGAGTTGGACATTTCTTGAGAAAATATCGACTCGATGAGCTTCCTCAATTCTTTAATGTGATAAGAGGAGATATGTCGTTGGTCGGTCCGCGCCCGGAACGTGATTACTTTATCAGGCAGATCATGAAGAGTGCTCCCTACTATTGTCTTATCTTTCAGGTTCGTCCGGGCATCACATCATGGGGTATGGTGAAATTCGGCTATGCCTCAAATGTGGATGAAATGGTTGAGCGTACACGATATGACCTTCTATATATCAATAATATGTCATTACCGATAGATCTTAAGATAATGATATATACCTTACGGACTGTGTTTAAAGGGATGGGAAAATGATACTCTCCTAACATATTTGAATAAATGGCTTATAAAGAACGACATAATAGATTTACTGATTTGTGGTTGAAGTTTGTTATATGGCGTGAACACCATATAAAGGAAACCACATTCGTGATCATTTTATCGCTCGTGGTCGGGATATTATGCGGTTTCGCGGCTCAGTTGCTTAAATATCTGATCCATTTGATTGCCGCGTTCCTTACATCTCATTTCAGTCATACCTCGGCTAACTACCTTTATCTTGTTTATCCGGTTGTGGGAATACTGATTGTATCAATATTCCTAAAGTATGTGGTTAAGGATAATATATCACATGGAGTAACAAAAGTTTTATATGCCATCTCACGCCATAAATCGAGATTGAAAAAGAAGAATATGTATTCTTCCATTATCGCATCATCCGTAACGATCGGATTCGGTGGATCAGTCGGAGCAGAGGGCCCGATTGTATTTACCGGTGCGGCTATTGGTTCGAATGTCGGTCAGGCCTTTCGTCTTTCTCCCAGAATCCTGATGATTCTTGTAGGATGTGGTGCAGCTGCCGGGATTGCCGGGATTTTCCGGGCACCTATTGCCGGGATGCTTTTCACTCTTGAAGTGCTGATGATTGATCTTACGGGTATGACTGTTATGCCACTGCTCGTATCATCTATAACGGGGGCAACCGTAGCTTATATATTGGAAGGTTATAATGCTGAATTCTTTTTCTCCCAAAGCGAACCTTTTCTAACAAGCCGAATTCCCTTTACTATACTTCTGGGAGTATTTTGTGGCGTCTTCTCCATATATTTTACGAAAGTTATGTTTCTGATGGAGTCGATGTTTTCCAAAATAAAATATAAGAGTCTGAAGATTCTTACCGGAGGCGCAATTCTTGCTGGTTTGATTTTTATCTTTCCTCCGCTCTACGGTGAGGGTTATGGCGCGATCAATAATCTTTTGGAGGGAGATATATCTAAAGTTGTTGATGGGACGTTCTTCTATGTTGATAGAAATAACGTATGGTTCTTAACATTCTTTATTGCTGCTATTGCGCTTACCAAGGCATTTGCAACCTCCGCCACTAATGGTGCGGGAGGTGTTGGAGGTACGTTTGCTCCCTCTCTTTTTGCCGGGGCCCTTTGCGGCTTCTTATTCGCTTATATCCTCAATAATTTCGATCTGGGTCTGTCTTTGTCCCAAAAGAATTTTACGCTTATGGGTATGGCGGGAGTTATGAGTGGAGTGATGCATGCACCACTTATGGCAATCTTCCTTACAGCTGAAATGACCGGAGGTTATAATCTGTTTTTGCCTCTTCTTATTGTCTCTTTGCTGGCCTATATGACAGTGCGTCTTGTTTCTCCATATAGTATTTATACCATGCGTCTTGCCAAAGCGGGTGACTTAATTACTCACCAGAAAGATAAGGTGGTCCTGACTCTTTTGAAAGTAGATAATGTTATTGAAAAAGACTTCAAGGAAGTTCACCCGGAGATGAATTTAAAGGAAATGGTCGATGTAATAGCTGTTTCAAACCGCAATCTTTTTCCTGTAACTGATAAAGATGGGATGCTTAAGGGGGTCGTGCTTCTTGATGAGATCCGCAATATTATGTTCCGAGCGGATCTTTACAAGAAAATGCATGTCTCGCGATTTATGTCGGCTGCCCCTGCACTGATAGAAGTAAGCTATCCAATGGATAAGGTGATGGATATCTTTGATAAAACAAAGGCGTGGAACCTTCCTGTTGTGGATAATGGGAAATATGTTGGATTTGTGTCTAAATCCAAAATATTTAATTCATATAGGAAAGTTCTGAAACATTTCACGGAAGATTAAAAATAGAAAATGACAAAGAAAGATCTTAAAATAGTTTTTTTCGGAACTCCGGAGTTTGCCGTTGCCAGTCTCGACCGCCTCGTCACATCCGGGTTTAATATTTCGGCAGTAGTGACAATGCCTGATAAAGTGGCCGGTCGAGGTCATGGTCTCAGACAGAGCGATGTTAAAAAATATGCATTGGAGAAAGGAATTCCGGTTTTGCAGCCGGAAAAACTGAAGTCGGAAGAATTTGTTTCCCGACTTCGTGAAATCAATGCTGATCTCTTTATCGTAATAGCTTTCAGGATGCTTCCGGAGGTGGTCTGGACTATGCCGCGTTTCGGAACCTTTAATCTCCATGCCTCGCTTCTTCCTAAATACAGGGGGGCGGCACCGATTAACCGTGCGGTCATGAATGGAGAAAAAGAGACGGGAATTACTACATTCTTCCTTAAACATGAGATAGATACCGGTGATATAATTGCCAGGGAGAAGATTGAAATTTCAGATGATGATAATGCAGGGACGATCCACGACAGGCTGATGACTTTAGGGGCCGGAATGGTTGTCAGGACTGTTGAAGATATTGTTAATGGAACGGTGAAAACGTCTCCTCAGCCGGAAGGCGAATTTATTCCCGCTCCAAAAATATTTAAGGATGATTGTAGAATAAACTGGAAAGAGAATGCCCTAACCATACATAATCAGGTGAGAGGTCTTTCTCCTTATCCGGCAGCTTTTTCTACAATGATTGATCATTCGGGGGCAAGTAAAGATGTGAAGATCTTCCGGACTTCAATAGCCGGAGGTGTCGGTTTGAAATCTCCCGGAGAAGTTGTTATTGAAGGGCATCGTCTTTTTGTAGCGTGTGCCGATTCTATGCTTGAAATCATCAGTCTTCAGCCTGCCGGAAAGAAACCGATGGAGGCATCTGCATTTTTACTTGGATATAAGCCGGTAAAATTCGAGAGCAATGAATAAAGACGCGAATAATGAGCTTTCCGGAGAAAGATTTTATCTTCCGGAAAATGATTCGG
This sequence comes from uncultured Sangeribacter sp., assembly GCA_964581685.1. Lineage (GTDB taxonomy): Bacteria > Bacteroidota > Bacteroidia > Bacteroidales > Muribaculaceae > Lepagella. The sequence goes on from CAZOPN010000035.1 coordinate 7,092, forward strand.
CAAATTCTTATGTTAGAATTATATTTGATCTTCTTTCGGCACACCATATAAGTGAGATCGTTCTCTCTCCCGGAAGTCGGAATGCTCCTTTACTCATAGGAGCGGCTTCGCGTCCGCATCTTCATAAATACATAGTATCCGATGAGAGGAATGCCGCTTTCATTGCTTTAGGTATCTCTTTAGTTAAGCAACGTCCGGTTGCACTTGTCTGTACATCGGGAACAGCATTGTATAATTATGCCCCGGCCGTTGCAGAGGCATTCTATCAGCATGTCCCCCTTATTATTATTACGGCCGACCGACCGGTTCAGTGGATAGGACAGGATGATTCGCAGACACTTGTTCAACCGGGTGCACTGAGAGAGATTACAAAAGGATTCTGGAACATTCCTGTTGAATCTGAAAACAATGATGAGATCAGATGGTACGTGAACAGGGTTGTCAATGAGGCAATAATTACTTCCGGAGAGGGTATTCCCGGGCCCGTGCATATAAATATCCAGCTTGATAATCCTTTAAATAAAAAATATTCCGGTAATACGGTAAGAAGCGAGCGTGTGGTGGAATTTATTTCAAATGATTCCCGTCTTTCCACATTACAAAAAAAGAGATTGGCTTCGAAGCTTTCCGGAAAAAAGATCCTTGTAGTAGCCGGCTTTATGCCCCCTTCTGACAAGCTAAATCAGGCATTGATGAAATTTTGCAATTTGCCTGAGGTGTTTCTGATGGCTGAAACGATTTCCAATATTCATCTTGATTTTGATTGTCATTGCATAGACACGATGCTTTCGCAGTTAAATAGTCTGAGTGAGTCGGAACTGGAGATATTAAAGCCTCAGATTGTAATTTCTATAGGAGGGGCATTGGTATCAAGAATGCTTAAGGATTTTATTAGAAAATGTGATAATGTAGAACATTGGACTCTTTCTGACACATCACCGGGATCCGATTGCTTTAAAAAGCTGACAAGACATATCGATTGTTCGCCGGAGAGATTTTTCAACATGATGAATTCTGAGTTAAGACGTAACCATTCGGGAAAGTCGGATCGGGTTAGCTCAGAATATAAGGAGAAATGGGAATTATTCAGAGCGCAGTGTAAAGAGAGAAGAAATAATTTTGTTAGAAACGCGCAGTGGTCGGAACTGAAGGCTTTTGACATTATCACACGAATGTTGCCTCGTGGTTGCAACCTTTTTCTTTCCAATGGCACACCTATAAGATATTCTCAGATTTTTTCTGACCGTATGCCTCATGCATGTTATTGTAATAGAGGGGTGTCAGGCATAGAAGGCGGGAATGCCACAGCTGTTGGTGGTGCTGTGGCATATAATGGGGAAACAATTCTTATAACAGGAGATATGTCGTTTGGCTATGCGCCTCATATATTAGGTCTCCCCTTCCTCCCGGCTGATTTTAAGATCATCATTATCAATAATCATGGGGGTGGAATTTTTAGATTTATAGGCACGACTCGTGATTTGCCTGAACGTGAAACTTATTTTTGTGCGGACCCACGTATACCTGTCGAGGGGTTAGCGTCAGCTTACGGATGGAAGTATTTCAAGGCTTCTGATGAAGATGAACTTAAGAAATCAATGCAGGCCTTATTTTTATCTGAAAGTCGGTCTATTCTTGAAATTGAAGTAAATCCGGAGTTAAGTGCCAGGCTTTTACGTGAGTTCCTTTCATAAGAATAATGAATGAAAATATATACTATATGTTTGACTGGAAGAAAATAAAAGAATACGAAGATATAATCTTCGAGAAATTTGAGGAGATAGCTAAAATAACAATTAATCGTCCTCGTGTCTATAATGCGTTCCGCCCTAAAACAAATATGGAGATGCTCGATGCATTCCGGATTTGCAGAGAGCGTGCGGATATCCGTGTTATTATTCTAACGGGAGCAGGCGATAAAGCGTTCTGCAGCGGAGGAGACCAGAACGTGAAAGGAATCGGAGGATATGTTGATGACGGAGGCGTGCCACGTCTTAATGTCCTTGAATTGCATCATGCCATACGTTCAATTCCAAAGCCTGTAATTGCGATGGTGAATGGATATTCAATCGGAGGTGGAAATGTGCTTCAGGTTGTATGTGATCTTTCGATTGCCAGTGAGAATGCACGTTTCGGACAGACGGGTCCGAAAGTAGGAAGTTTTGATGGAGGATTCGGGGCTTCCTATCTTGCGAGCTGTGTTGGCCAGAAAAAAGCAAGGGAAATCTGGTATCTGTGCAAACAGTATACAGCAGAAGAAGCTTTGAGAATGGGTATGGTCAATGAGGTTGTGCCCTTTGAGCGTCTTGAAGAGACTACTGTCGAATGGTGCCGGACGATTATCAAACGCTCCCCTCTTGCTATAAGAATGATAAAACGGGCTCTCAATGCTGAGCTTGACGGCCAACATGGTATGATGGAATTTGCAGGAGATGCAACCATGATGTATTATATGATGGAGGAAGCACAGGAAGGCAAAAACGCGTTTCTTGAAAAAAGAGATCCTGATTTTGGTAAATATCCTGTTTTCCCTTTGTAGCCTTTAAAGAATGAAATTGCAATTTGCACCATATAATCTTAAGTTCAAGGAACCCGCGGGAACATCCCGCGGTGTCCTTACTGAAAAGATTACATGTTTTTTACGCCTTTATGATGAATCTTCCCCTTCTCGTTATGGAGTTGGAGAAGCTGCGGTTTTCCCGGGTCTTTCGCCGGAGGCAGATGATAGATTCTTTTATAAACTTATGGAACTGCAGGCGAATGTCGGTTTAGGGATTCCTACTGATCTGTCTAATTTCCCGTCGTTACAATTTGGATTTGAGCAGGCGGTCAGAGATTTTGCCGGAGGATGCCGAGGAATCTATTTTGAATCTCCTTTTATTTTTGGTCAATCTGACATTGAAATCAACGGCTTGATATGGATGGGTAGTTTCGATAGAATGATCGAAAGAATTGAGGAGAAGATAAGTGCCGGATTCAAATGTATAAAACTTAAGATTGGCGCCATTGATTGGACGAAGGAAGTTGATATGATTGAATTTATCCGGAACCGTTATTCATCGGAGGAAGTCGAGATCAGAGTTGATGCAAACGGCGGATTCACTATGGATAATGCCCTGCCGCGACTCAAGCGTCTTGCGGAACTTGGTGTGCATTCAATCGAACAACCTATACGTCAAGGAAATCCGGAACTTATGCAGTTTTTATGTCAGGTGTCTCCATTGCCAATTGCACTCGATGAAGAACTAATCGGTAAATTCACGTATGAGCAGAAAGTTGCAACTCTTGATACGATACGCCCCGCTTATATTGTTATCAAACCAACACTGACAGGAGGTTTTTCAGGAGCAAACGAGTGGATAGAGCTGGCTCGTGAAAGGAATATAGGCTGGTGGATCACGTCTTCGCTCGAATCAAATATCGGATTGAATGCGCTTGCGCAATGGGTTGCCTCTTTAAATACCGTTATTCCTCAGGGGTTGGGAACAGGAGGTCTCTTTACAAACAATCTGAAAGCTCCCATCTTTATCTCAGGATCAAAATTAAAATACGATTCGGAGGGAAGCCTTGATTATAATGAACTTGATAAACTCGACTGGAGGGAATAATATGCTATGACTTACGAGGAGTTTGAAAGAGAATGGATTGATGAAAGTGATTTTGTCTGTTGCCATACATCAGGTTCTACCGGCACTCCATCTGAAATTATACTCCCGAAAAAAGAGATGATCAAAAGTGCCCAACGAACGGCTTCTTTTTTTTGTCTTGACTCTTCTTCCCATCTTCATTCCTGTATTTCTCCTGATTATATAGGAGGAAAAATGATGTTGGTTAGAGCAAAGGTTCTTGGCTGCTCTTTTTCTTGGGAAATTCCATCTAACCATCCTATATCGGATTATGTCGGCAAGCCAATAGATCTGCTTTCGATAGTCCCATCTCAATTGCTTTATCTGGTTGAAAATATTGAAAAGACCGGCCGGATAAGTAATATACTTGTGGGTGGTGGAATGATTAATAACTATCTTAGGAGAAAAGTGGAAAATGCCGGTCTGAATGTTTTTGAAAGTTACGGCATGACTGAAACATCATCCCATATTGCGATTCGTAAGGTAGGTGTAAAGGAAAATTTATTTAAGCCGTTACCCGGTATTTCTGTTTTCTCTCATGATGGTTGTCTTGGAATCCGAATGGCGGGATGGCAGGAGCTTATCACAAATGATATTGCAGAAATAGATTCTCATGGCAATTTCAGAATTCTTGGAAGAAAGGATAATGTCATAATCTCCGGCGGAAAGAAAATTCATCCGGAAGAAATTGAAAACAAGCTCGTTTCGGATTTAAATTTTGACTTCCTGATTTCGGGACAATCTGATATAAAGTGGGGGGAGAAGGTTGTACTTTTAATCGGAGTATCAGAGGAGGCTGCAATTATTTCAGATGAACAAATCATGGCTCTCTGTCGTAGAAAACTTCAGCCATACGAGATGCCAAAAGAGATTATCCGGAATGTCATATTTGAATATACTCCAAACGGAAAAATAAAGCGACAAGGCTATAAACTTCAATAAATAATTTCTGCAACTCCGGGGAGAATCACCTAAATGATAATTTTCACATAGAATACGATTAGATAAACACTATGTTGCCCAATTTATTAGCAAAATGTCATTTTAGGGTTTAATTATTTTTATGTTGTAGAAAAATGTTTTAAATTTGTGTTTTAAAATATATAAATTTTGCCGGAATATAAAAAATATTGTTTCGGTACACTTTTGCATCTAAAAATTTTTGATATCCGACATGATCAAGAAAAGTGAGTTAGAGCGAATCATAAGCGAAGACCTTTCTGAAATGTGGAATGCCCTACGTCCGGAGGAGAAGAGGATTGTAACGGATAATTTCAAATATGAGAGCTTTAAGAAGAATCAGATTATCTATGAAGAAAAAGAATCGCCGGAGAATCTGTTTTGCCTGCTTGATGGAAAAGTAAAGATGTATAAGAAAGGAATTGGAGACAGAGTGCAGATTCTTCGTCTTTACCGTCCTGTCCAGTACTTTGGTTATAGAGCATATTTTGCGCGTGAGCCATACGTTTCTTCTGCGGCCGCTTTTGAAGCTTCTGTTCTCGGTATTATTCCCATGAAGATTGTCGAGGATCTGATACGAAACAATAATAACCTGGCGATGTTTTTCATTCATGAGCTGTCGAGAAATCTTGGTGGTTCTGACACGAAAATAATAAATCTTACACAAAAACATATCCGTGGACGTCTTGCAGAGTCGCTTCTTTTGCTTGCTGATAATTATGGCTATGAGGATGATGCCTCTACATTGAAAATCTATATGAGTCGAGAAGATCTTGCGAATCTGTCTAATATGACTACTTCAAATGCTATTCGGACTTTGATGGCATTTGTGACCGAAAAACTAATTCTTGTTGATGGTCGGAAAATCAAGATTATTAATGAATCTCAGTTAAGGAAAATCTCAAAGTTCGGTTGATAATCTATCAATAATACTTAATTTGTTATATAATAAAATCCGGGAGGCATTCAAAATGATTGCCTCCCGGATTTTATTAGTATATAATTGTAGAATCGATCAAATATATATATGTTCCTTAATTTGCAACACTGACTTATATCGGTTTTTATATAGATTCATCAGATTGCTGAGCGAATAATTCCTCTTTCTGAATTTATAACAAAGGAAATTATCTCATCGCGTATTGGAGATTGCGGTATTTTTTGCTCTACAAGTTTAACTGCGTTTGTTACATTCAGATCGCTAAGATAGATGATTCGGTATATATCAGATATTTCGCGGATCTCATCGTCAGAGAAATGATTACGGTGGAGACCGATTGAATTCAAGCCAACGTAAGAAATAGGTTCTCTTGCAGCTTTTACGAATGGAGGGATATCTTTATTAACCAGAGCTCCTCCCTGAAGCATAATATTACGTCCAAGGTGGCAGAATTGATGAATTAGACTTCCCCCACCAATCACGGCTGCATCATCTATAACCACTTCTCCCGCCAACTGACAGGCATTAGAGACGATAACCCGATTTCCGATTCTGCAATCGTGTGCCACGTGTGAATAGGCCATGATAAGGCAATTCTCCCCTATTCTTGTTTCTCCTTTGGAGGCTGTTCCACGGTTTACCGTGATACATTCACGCAGTGTAGTACCGTTGCCAACGTACGCATACGTCTTTTCACCACGGAATTTAAGATCTTGAGGCACCCCTGCAATCACTGCTCCGGGAAAAATCGTGACTCCTTCACCAATGCGTGCGCCCGGGAAAATCGTGACGTTACTGTAGATAACGGTATTGTCTCCGATTTCAACATCTTCATGAATTGTTGTGAAATTTCCTATTGAGACATTATTACCGATTTTTGCATCGGGATTAACGTCAATGTATCTTGCAGTTTCCATTACTTATTCTTAATTATTTGTGCCATAAATTCTGCCTCGCAGACAATCTTTTCACCAACAAAAGCATACCCTTTCACCATTGCACAACCACGGCGGATTTCAGTGGTTAAAGCCACATTCATTAGAAGAGTATCACCGGGAACAACTTTCTGACGGAATTTCACATTGTCTATTTTTAAGAAATATGTGGAATATTTCTCGGGATCTTCGAGAAAGTTGAGAACCAATACGCCGGCCACCTGTGCCATAGCTTCTACTTGTAGCACACCGGGCATTACCGGTTCCTGCGGGAAATGTCCTTGGAAGAAAGGTTCATTGACAGTGATATTTTTTACGGCAATCGCATGTTTCTTATCTATTTCTATTATTTTGTCGATAAGCAGGAAAGGATAGCGGTGAGGAAGGAGTTTTTTGATGCCGTTGATATCGATTATGGGAGCCAGATTGGGATTATATACCGGTGACTGGATTTCCATGTGACGAACCTCCTTGCGGACCATCCTTGTGAATTTATTATTTACGGTGTGACCCGGTCGAATTGCAACCACACGTCCGCGCAAAGGCCGACCGATGAGAGCCAGATCTCCGATAATATCCATCAATTTGTGTCGTGCAGGTTCATTGTCCCATCTGAGTGGTTTGGGATTAATATAGCCGAGCTGGCTTATGTGCATGTGTGGCACATTCACTACATCGCAGATTGCATCAATACGATCCTGACTGATTTCCTGATCGTAGATTACGATTGCGTTATCAAGATCTCCTCCACGGATAAGATTATTGGCCACCAAAGCTTCTATTTCACGCACAAATACGAATGTGCGTGCGCTTGCAACCTCCTGCTTAAATTCAGCCAGATCATCAAGCACTGCAAATTGGTTGGGAAGCACCGGAGAATTATATTCAACCATACACTCCACACTAAAACCGTCATCAGGATAGATTGTGAGAGTAGAGCCTGTTTCTTCGTCTTTAAACTGAGTTTTCTCCTTGATGATATAGAAATCTTTATCCGCATTCTGTTCCTCAACCCCGACTTCTTCAATTTTCTCCACATATATGATGGCGCTGCCATCAAGAATCGGCATTTCAGGGCCGTCGATATCAATTATGCAGTTATCAATTCCGGCAGCATATAATGCAGCAATGGCATGTTCTATTGTGCTGACGCGTATATCATTTTTTCCAATTACTGTACCGCGTGTGGTATCGATGACATTTTCAGCAACTGCGTCGATTACAGGCTGACCTTCCAAATCGATACGTCTGAACTTATAGCCTGTATTTTCGGGCGCAGGATTCAACACTGCTGTGATAAACAATCCGGAATGAAGTCCTTTGCCGGAAACAGTTATCGGGGCTTTGAGTGTCAATTGATTCATATTGTCATTATTGTTGTGGCAGGAATTGCTGCCTGTTATTTTTTTTCAAATAATTTTCCAAGATTCTTGATATATACCAGATTTTTTGCAAACTGGCGTGCATCTATTGCAGGATAACCGATAATCCGCTTATGGTCACCGACGTTATTGGGAATTCCGGATTGTGCACCGATCTCATTGAAATCACCTACTTTAATATGACCGGAGAAGCCGACCTGACCTCCGACACGATTATAGTTTCCTATCTTTGTGGAACCCGCTATTCCGCTCTGCGAAGCAAACACATTGCCTTTGCCCACTTCAACATTATGTGCTATCTGGATAAGGTTATCAAGCTTTGTGCCTTGTCCGATTCTGGTATGTCCGAATGTTGCACGGTCAATAGTTGTGTTTGCTCCTATTTCCACATCATCCTCAAGGATGACATTCCCGATCTGTGGAATCTTTTCATATGTTCCATCCGGTCGGGGAGCAAAGCCAAATCCATCCGCTCCTATTACTGCGCCTGAATGGATCACACACCGGCGTCCAATTTCACATTTTTCATAAATCTTTACTCCGGCACGAATTACACTATCCTCTCCTATTTCAACTCCTTCTCCAATATAGACCTGAGGATAGATCTTTACATTTTTCCCTATCCTGGCTCCTTTTCCTATATAGGAAAAAGCACCGACATAACAACCTTCGGGAATAATAACCCCATCGGCTATGAAACAAGGTTGCTCGATTCCTTCCGGTTGAGCTTTGCTTTGTTCAAAAGCATTCAGAAGATCTGCAAGTGCCACGTATGGGTCCGGCACTCTGATAAGTGTCGGAGACACAGGTTTCTCAAGTTCAAAATCATCACGGATAAGTACGGCAGAGGCTTCTGTATTATATAAGAAATGAGAATATTTCGGGTTAGCGATAAAAGTAATTTGTCCCGGTTTCGCCTCTTCAATTTTAGCAAAGCCGGTGATCAAGATGTTTTCGTCGCCTTCGACTTTCCCATTAACGAAAGAAGCGATAAGCGATGGTGTAATTTCCATATCAGTTAAAGAATTTTTGCAAATTTACAAATTATCAGAGTTTTTAACAAAGAAAAACGATTAAAATTAAGGCAGCGAATCATAAAATATTCGCTGCCAAAGTCTGCAAAATGAGAGATCTTATCAAATAAAAAATTAAACCGGCGCCCCTGATTTTAGCAGGAACGCCGGTTTTTATTAAATAAGTCTTAATTTGTGGGGTTGAAGTGAATGTTGGCTTACATCATGCCGCCCATTCCACCCATACCGGGTGCTCCCATCGGAGCGGCCGGAGTGTCTTCCTTCTTATCCGCGATCACACATTCGGTTGTAAGGAACATACCGGCGATGCTTGCTGCGTTTTCGAGAGCGACACGAGTAACTTTGGCAGGATCGATAACACCTGTCTCAAAGAAGTTTTCGAAAGTATCCGTACGGGCGTTATAACCGAAATCACCCTTTCCATCTTTTACTTTCTGAAGGATCACGGCTCCTTCAACGCCTGCATTCTCCATGATCTGGCGCATTGGTTCCTCGATTGCCCGGCGAATGATGGAGATTCCGGTATTCTCATCATCATTGTCCCCTTTCAATTCATCAAGGGCATCCAGACAACGTATATAAGCTACACCTCCACCGGGAACAATGCCCTCGGCAATAGCAGCCCTTGTGGCAGAAAGAGCATCGTCTACACGATCTTTTTTCTCTTTCATTTCAACTTCAGAAGGTGCTCCTATATAAAGTACGGCAACCCCGCCTGCAAGCTTGGCAAGACGTTCATGGAGTTTCTCTTTGTCATAATTGGAGGTGGTTGTCTCAATCTGAGCCTTGATCTGATTTACTCGATTGGCAATAGCTTCCTTAGAGCCGGCTCCGTTTACGATAATTGTATTATCTTTATTTACGGTTACTTTCTCAGCTGTTCCGAGATCGGCAACAGTTGCTTGAGAAAGTTGCATGCCTTTTACCTCACTGATGACTGTTCCACCGGTAAGAATTGCGATATCTTCAAGCATTTCCTTACGACGGTCGCCGAAGCCGGGTGCTTTAACAGCACAAATCTTCAGAGAACCACGGAGACGGTTCACAACCAATGTGGCAAGCGCCTCGTTGTCTACATCTTCCGCGATAATAAGCAATGGACGACCTGACTGAGCTACGGCTTCAAGAACCGGGAGCATGTCCTTAAGATTGGAAATCTTCTTATCGTAGAGAAGTATGTAGGGTGATTCCATATCACACTCCATTTTCTCACTGTTTGTAACGAAATAAGGAGAAATATAACCACGATCGAACTGCATTCCTTCCACAACTTCAACTGTTGTATCCGTTCCTTTAGCTTCTTCAACCGTGATAACGCCCTCTTTCTTTACTTTCTGCATTGCTTCTGCAATAAGTTTGCCGATCTGCTCATCATTATTGGCAGAAACACGCGCTACATTTTCAATTTTGCTGATATCATCATCAACTTCCTGACTCTGCTCGCGAATTCCTTCAACAACTTTCGAAACGGCTTTGTCAATACCACGTTTGAGATCCATCGGGTTTGCTCCGGCTGCTACGTTCTTAAGACCGACATTAACAATTGCCTGTGCGAGAACTGTTGCTGTTGTAGTTCCGTCGCCGGCCTGATCGCCTGTTTTGGAAGCCACTTCCTTTACGAGCTGTGCGCCCATATTCTGGAAAGCATCTTCAAGTTCTACTTCACGAGCTACGGTAACGCCATCTTTCGTGATGTGAGGAGCACCGAATTTCTTCTCGATGATTACATTGCGACCTTTAGGGCCCAGAGTTACTTTTACTGCGTCGGCAAGAGCGTCGACACCTTTCTTAAGCTCTTCACGAGCTTTAATATTGAATTTGATTTCTTTTGCCATATTTTTTATTAGACCTGAGTCTATTTTCAGTTTCTGTATAAATTATGAATTTTCAGTAAAGATAAAACCGAAACTTGGAATAATATCTTTTTCGGATCAGTCTTCAACGACGGCGAGAACATCACTCTGACGCATCATCAGATATTTAGTTCCATCAACCTCTATTTCCGTACCGGCATATTTGCCATAAAGAACCGTGTCGCCTTCTTTGAGCGTCATTTCCTCATCTTTTGTGCCGTTTCCGACAGCAAGAACTTTACCTTTCAGCGGTTTTTCTTTTGCCGAATCCGGGATGATTATACCACCGAGTGTCACTTCTTCAGCGGCCGTAGGTTCGATAAGCACTCTGTCGGCCAATGGTCTGATTGTCATAATATATTAATTTTTAGGTTATTTATAATAAGTTTCAAATTCTGAAATTACAATTTAAAAATTGGTCTTTTACTTCTAAATTAAAGTATCAAACATCATGATGAAATTAATCAAATACCGTGCCAAAAACATGGTTTTGGTTAAGTATACTTTCATCAATAAGCTTTCCATAATTTAAAACACATAATTATGTGGATGGTTTGAATTTTTTCGATATTTTTCCTCTTAAAGACATCAGATAATATCTCAAAAAAATTTGAATATAAAAATATGATTGAATCGTGCTGATTCACGATAACGTGTCATATTCAGGGTATTTATTCAGTAGTTTTCGGTTATTATTTCTCATTCCAAAATACTTATACTAATTAGAAGGATGGCAATTTGTTTGAGTTTAATTAGGTGCACCTTGTGCGGCTTAACCTTTTCGATAAATGCGACATTGAGGTTTTCTTCCAACAACAGGCAACAATCGAAACCTTGCCGTAGCATTTTTAACGGCCCGGCGCAAAAATCCCGAGTTTTTTATGTATTTTTGTATTATGGTTTCAATTAATAATCTTGGTGTGGAATTTTCAGCCCGCCCTCTTTTTACGGATATAAGTTTTGTCATCAATAAAAATGATAAAATAGCTTTGGTAGGTAAGAATGGAGCCGGGAAATCCACTTTACTTAAAATTCTGGCAGGTCTCCAAAGCCCAACTATAGGTGGCGTATCAAAACCTTCAGAGATTACTATCGGCTATCTTCCTCAGCAAATGGTAATTGCAGATAATACTACTCTTATTGATGAAACAAAGAAGGCATTTAGCGGACTTCTTGACCTTAAAAAAGAGATCGAGAGCCTTACGTTAAGATTATCTGAGATTGAAGATTATGAGAGTTCGGAATATGTAAAAGTGCTGGAACGTCTTGAATATCTGAATGAGAGAGTAGCGATTGAGGGAGCTGACAATATGGAGGCAGAAGTGGAACGAACACTCACGGGACTCGGCTTTAAGAGAAGCGATTTTAAACGTCCAACATCGGAATTTTCCGGAGGCTGGCGTATGAGAATTGAGCTTGCAAAAATTTTGCTACAACGTCCGGATCTCCTTTTGCTTGATGAGCCCACCAATCATCTTGACATTGAATCGATACAATGGCTGGAACAATTTTTGCTTACAAAGGCAAAGGCGGTACTGCTTGTCAGTCATGACCGGGCATTTCTTGATAATGTAACAAACAGGACAATTGAAATTAATTGCGGCCGGGCCTACGATTATAAGGTTAATTATTCCAAATTTGTTGAGCTTCGTAAGGAGCGTGTCGAGCAACAGGTGCGCGCCTATGAGAATCAGCAAAAACAGATAGCCGATATTAAAGATTTTATTGAAAGATTCAGATATAAGGCGACAAAGGCTGTGCAGGTGCAAAGCAGAATCAAACAGTTGGAGAAAATTGTGCCTATTGAGATTGACGAAGTCGATAACTCGCGACTCAGACTCAAATTTCCGCCTGCATTCCGTTCAGGAGATTATCCTCTAATTGTAGAAGATCTTGGAAAAGCCTACGGCGATCATCAGGTATTTGATCATGCGGAATTCACTATCAGACGCGGTGAGAAAGTTGCTTTTGTTGGAAAAAACGGTGAAGGAAAATCAACTCTTGTAAAATGTATAATGGGAGAAATTCCCTTTACGGGCAAATTGAAAATCGGACATAATGTTAAAATCGGTTATTTTGCTCAGAATCAGGCTCAGCTTCTTGATGAAAGTCTGACGGTTTTTGAAACGATCGATAATGTTGCCACAGGAGATATCCGGACTAAAATAAGAGATATTCTCGGAGCATTTATGTTTGGTGGTGAAGCTTCTGACAAGAAGGTTAAGGTATTATCCGGTGGAGAAAAAACGAGGTTGGCAATGATTAAACTCCTTCTTGAACCGGTCAATTTCCTGATTCTTGATGAGCCCACCAATCATCTTGATATGCGCACCAAGGATATCTTAAAAGAGGCAATTAATGATTTCGATGGCACGGTTATTGTTGTCAGTCACGACAGATACTTTCTGAATGGTCTTGTTGATAAGGTCTATGAATTTGGAGATGGTAAAGTCCGGGAACATCTGGGAGGAATTTATGAGTTTCTTCAGAAAAAACAGATTGATCATCTGGATGAGCTGAATTTATCCAAGCCGGGTGAAAGATCGGGTGATAAGGGCACGACAGAATCAGCAAAGGTTGAATCGGTTACCAAAGCATCCGGAAATGTTGCTCCCCGGCTCAGCTATGCCGAACAAAAAGAGTTGCAGAAAATGAATGCCCGTTTCGAGCGGGCCATTAAGAAAGCAGAAGATGAAATTTCAAGAATTGAGTCGAGACAAGCGGAGGTTGAATCTAAAATTGCTGCCGGCGATACGTCTCCAGAAATTCTTAAGGAATATGAGTTACTACAGAAAGAGATGGAAAATGCAATGTCTGTTTGGGAGATTTCCCAATTGGAATACGAGGAGTTTAAAAGTAAGTAACCGTTTATAATTTTAGACTATGACTACAATCAACGATAATGATATGAAATTAAAGACATTATTTTGCTGTGCTCTTGCCGGGATGCCGGCACTCAGCATGATGGCCGATGAGGGGCGTCACGGAATCGATAAATCGAATCTTGATCCAACTGTCAGTCCTAAAGAGAATTTTTATATGTTTGCCTGTGGAGGTTGGAAAGAGAAAAATCCACTGGGTGCTGAATATTCTCGTTTCGGAACATTCGATCAACTTCGCGAAAATGCCCGCGAACAATTAAAAGAGCTTATTCTTAATCTTTCGGAAAATCCGGAGTCAAAGAAGCAAGGCACAAATGCGCAGAAAGTAAGTGACCTGTATGCAATGGCTATGGATAGTGTCCGACTTAATAAAGATGGCGCAGCTCCTGTTATGCCTCTTGTGGATAAGATAAACAATTCTACTCCTGAGGAGTTTACGGAAATTGTGGCTTGGACACATAATGGTATATCCAGTCCATTTTTCGGCACCGGTGTGGGGGCCGACGCAAAAAATGCCGATATGAATATCATGCATATCGGAGAGGCCGGTCTTGGTTTGGGCGATCGAGATTACTATCTTGAAAAAAGTGAAACTAATGATAAGATCATGGCTGCCTACGAGAAATATGTCAAGCGCATGATGCAACTCATTGGGTATAATGATAAAGACGCTGACCGGGTTTGGCAAAATGTGATAGCAATAGAAACTGAATTTGCAAAAAATAAAAAAACGAGAGAAGAACGCAGGAATCCTCAGCTACGCTATAACATGATGACCATGGCGGAAATAAAAAATAAATATCCTAATATTGATTGGGATACATATTTTTCCGGCATCGGAATCACCGGTCTTGATAAAGCCAATGTATCTTCAGTGAAATTTATGGATTTTCTGAATGATTATCTCCCCACCCTTTCAGATCAGCAGCGCAAGGACTATATGGTGTTCGATGTTGTGTCATCATCTTCCAATCTTCTCAGTGATGATTTTCAAGAGGCAAATTTTGAAATGTTTGATAAAACAATGTCGGGAATCGAACAGATGGAGCCTCGCTGGAAGAGAGCAATGACCATACCAAATTCAATGTTTGGAGAAGCTGTCGGCGAACTTTATGTTAAAAAATATTTTCCGGAAGAGAATAAACGTTACATGACCACACTCGTTGAAAATCTTCGAACGGCACTTGGAAAGCATATTGATAATCTTACATGGATGTCGGATGCTACCAAACAGAAAGCTCACGAGAAGTTGGCCGCATTTACTGTCAAAATCGGTTATCCGGATAAATGGAAAGATTATACCGGGATTTCCATAGATCCACAAAAGACTTATCTTGAGAATGTCAGGGAGGCATCCAAATGGTATGCCCAAGATAATTATCAGAAGGTGGGCAAGCCTGTTGATAAAGATGAATGGCACATGACTCCTCAGACGGTGAATGCATATTATAATCCAACCACTAATGAAATCTGCTTTCCGGCCGGCATTCTCCAGGCTCCCTATTTCGATGTTACAGCTGATGATGCCCAGAATTATGGTGCAATCGGAGTCGTGATCGGACATGAGATGACACATGGATTTGATGATCAGGGCAGGCAATTTGATAAAGATGGTAATCTTTCCGATTGGTGGATGCCGGAAGATGCAGAGGCTTTCACTCGGCTTGCCGATGGTCTGGCTGCGCAGTTTGACGCCGTGGAGGTGGCACCCGGAGTTTTTGCAAACGGTCGATTCACACTTGGAGAGAATATAGCCGATCAAGGTGGACTACGAGTAGCTCTAACTGCTTATCTTGATTCGCAGACACCGGAGTCGCTGAAAGATATTGACGGTCTTTCACCGTTACAGCGTTTCTATCTGGCCTACGCTAATGTCTGGGCTGACAATATCCGAGATGAGGAAATTCTTTCGCGTACCAAAACCGATCCTCATTCATTAGGCCGCAACAGGGTCAATGTCACTCTACGTAATATTGTTCCGTTCTTTGAAGCTTTTGATATTGTTGAGGGCGACAAAATGTTCCGTCCGGAGAATGAGCGTGTGGTAATATGGTGATTGTAGGATTGATAAGCTGATTTTCTAAGGGTCTTATCAGACTCACCCAAATTAAGAGCCCTTCTCAAAAATTTGAGAGCCCCTGGGGCGGATTTGGGCGAGTGATTTTCTCAAGTT
>CAZOPN010000036.1:0-22798 GCA_964581685.1 uncultured Sangeribacter sp.
AACGGCGCGCTTATCACTAAACACACCGCCAAAACAAAATTATGAAAAACATGATCAAATCCTCCCGGACTTTATATCACTCAACAATGAAAATGAAATTCTTCTTTGAGCCTCTTGTCGGATTCGAACCAACGACCCCGAGATTACAAATCACGTGCTCTGGCCAACTGAGCTAAAGAGGCAGGTGGGCGAGCGATCTACATCGCACCGCTCAACCCGCTACCCTTGCTTCGGTCAAGACCTGGGGGATTTACGGGGAGCTGGTCGTGCAGGACTCACCCACTGCAAAATTATTACTTTTTTTTTATTCTACCAAATTTTTTTGAATCCTGCGTCTGTAAAGAAGGCCCGCTTCTTAAAATTTCACGCGTTCGATGCGAATATTATCCACAAGTGCATGATTAGTCGATATGTTCATATTCTCATCTTCGGGCAGATAACGAAGCTCCAGCCGATGACGCCCCTTTTCGAGCGGCAGAACAATGCTGTTGCTGAATCCCCAGTCGTTCCAATTGCCCCGGCCACGATGCGGCATGACAATCGTCCCGGCCTTGTTGCCGTCAAGTATGAGCGACCTGACTGCTGCTTTGTTTTCCGTATTTACCGGCCCATTGCCATTAGCATATCGCACTGAGAGAGAGTATACGCCTTGTTCCGGAATCAAGACGTCGCCCCCCGCCGGAGCACTATCGGTATCGAGTTCCAGAAATCCATTGCCTTTATATCCGGCAAGAGGTTCGGAAGCCTCATAACTGATCTCCGGAGACGTCATCAGTTTGGTCTCGCCGGGAAACTCCAGAATAATCTCCGGCCGGTTACTGCGAGGTTCGGAAGCAAAAGAAGGTGTGCCATCTTCTGCAATTCCAATCACCTGCCACTCCCCGGGCTGAGTAGCGGGCCAGGATGTTTCGCGAGTTGTGGCCACAACTTCTCCATCTTTGAGCACTTCATAATGAGCTATATATTCAATTGGATTCCATTGAAGTCGATTATTGACAGGAACATCGGGTGCGTCAAGCTCCGGACTGTTGGAAAGCCATGCCACCGGGGTGAGAGGCGCCTTCAGATTAGCCGTCCGGTTAAGTTTCATCGGAGGGATAGGAGAATTATCCATTTTCACCACAATCTCTCCCCCTTTCTTTAGCATTGAGGCAGGGATAAGATTGCCGGGCTGTAATGCCAACGGCTTCCCGTTAAGAAGAATTTCTTTCACGCTGTCTCCATATCCTTCAACGGTGATATCAAGGTTAGCGCCACGGTAAGGGAAGCCGCGTAGAGAGCGGGTGGCGGCAAGAGGCTTCGGAACGAACGGACGCAACGCCAAGCCATCTTTCTCGAAATGTATACCAAAGAGGATCCGCGTTGTCAAAGCTATATTGCCAGAAAGAGACCAAAGCATATTGGAGGAGTTAAGTTCGGTGAAGATATCCCCGTTATCAAGGTTTAGATTCTCCTTGTTGGTTGCAAAAAGCGCGGCAGGACGGAACACAGATCCAATTCCTTCGAGCACTCCCTGTTCATTTCCGGCCTTAGCCTGGGCAAGCGTCCAGTAGGAAGCCACGAAAGGCCAGAGAGCATTGTTATGATAATTGGGAATATCGGCAATCTGAGGATAAAAGATAGCCGGGCCAAAAGGAGTTTGAGGATTATTCTCGGAGATGGATTTCTGCTTATCGTCGGGAGCTATATCGTAGAGCACTGCCAGAGCCTCGCCAAGTGTCTCGGCCCGGGGATTGAGAATCTTGTTGTCACGTCCGTACGTGTACATGCCGTAATAACCTTTGTCGGGCATCCAGAAAGTCTTGTCGATATTTACGGCTAAAGCGCGAGCCTTGGCAAGGAACTTCTCAGCTTCTTTCTTTTTGCCAAGCTCGGAAGCCATCTGCGCCGTGGCATCGAGAGCGGCGGCATACATCACGTTTGTGCCCATCGCCTCGCTTTGGGAGATATCTGCTGTCTGCATCCAGCGTGGATAACTCTGTTCGCGCCAGTCGATGAAGGAGGTCTCCCCTTTTACGAGTCCTCGCGGACTCATAACGGTCTTTTCATCTTTCTCCAAGGAACGGACAGCAATCGGATATACCGTTTCCAGCCAATTCTTATCTCCGGTCACTTTATATATCTCCCATGCGGCGAGCACCCACACCATACGGTCGGTAGAGATCGGCCATGCCCCACCCGATCCGGTATCCTGAATGATTTGTCCGGAAGGGTTCACTTTTTTCATCAATGAAATCATGGAAGCTTCCGGCTGCAAATAAGCCATGGAAAGAATAATGGAATAGCTTACGTCGCGTGTCCAGACACCGGCCCATTCCTTTCCGGTGCGTAACGTAGTGTCTGGTTCCACGGCATTTACCATCTCGTCAAGACCCATATTGAATATGGCCTGATGAAGCATATTGTCGGTTTCGAGCCGGGGATAGGCCGACAGATCATTCTTACGCTTCCAGCTCTGTTCCACAGGCATGAAATATCCCGGGCGCGCCTTATAATCAGACCGGATCTCTTCGGGAGAGACAGCCCAGGCTTTGAATTCATTCTGATAAATGGTGTCGCCTTGCCAACGATAGGCATCGGTTTCGACAATCACAGGGCCGGCACCGACAGCACTTGCTGCCGATGCCGCCATATTTGCAGCCGTCAGCGCAACGACCGCGGAAACAATCCGTAGATTCATCGGTTTTTCAAATTTTAACGATGAAGCCGATTAAACAACTTCAACGTATTATTTATTTCTCTTTTTTCCTTTCTTACTGTAAGTCTTAGCTCCTTTAGGCTCATGTCTTTTTCCCGGTTTGTGCTGAATCAAGGGCTTGTTGGGATTTCCGGAATCAGAAATTAAAGCGAAGTCAAGTTGCTTGCGATCGAGATCGGCACGGGCAACCTGTACCTTTACCTGATCGCCAAGCGTATACTTCACACCATGCTTACGCCCTTTCAGGCAATAGTTTTTCTCATCGAAATCATAATAATCATCAGCCAAATCGCGCACCGGCACCAGTCCCTCGCAGAGATTATCGACAAGTTCCACATAGAATCCCCATTCAGTCACGCCGGAGATTACACCATCGTAGACTTCTCCCAGCCTATCCTGCATATATTCTACCTGCTTGTAACGTATGGAAGATCTCTCTGCATTGGAGGCCAGTTGCTCCATATCTGAAGAATGGCGACATTCATCCTCAAGCTTCACCTTATCAGAGCTTCGGCCCCCATCAGCATACTTTGCAAGAAGGCGGTGGACCATCATATCCGGATATCGACGTATCGGCGAGGTAAAGTGAGTGTAATAGTCTACAGCCAGACCATAGTGACCGATATTGTCGGTTGTATAAACCGCCTTAGCCATAGAACGTATAGCCAGGATGGCGAGCATATTCTCCTCTCCCTTTCCCTTTATATCCTTAAGCAGACGGTTCACGCTCTTATTTATCTCCTTGGCACGTCCCTCCGTGACAATCTTATAGCCGAAACGAGACGCAATCAGGGCAAGATTACTCAACTTCTGCGGATCGGGATTATCATGCACGCGATAGACAAAGCTCTTGGCTTTCTTCCCTTTAGGCACCTTCCCGATTGCCTCCGCCACCGCTATATTGGCGAGCAGCATGAATTCCTCAATCAGTTTGTTGGCATCTTTCGCTATTTTGAAGAAAGTTTTGACCGGCTTTCCGTTCTCATCAATATCAAAACGCACTTCGGCACGGTCGAATTCGAGAGCACCGGCATCGTAACGACGACGTCGCAGTTGCTTGGCAAGATCATTCAACACGTTGATTTCGCGTGCAAACTCACCCTTACCCGTCTCTATTATCTCCTGAGCTTCCTCATACGTAAAGCGTCGGTCGGAGCGGATCACAGTGCGTCCGATACGGCTATTGATAACGTTAGCCTTAGAATCGAGCTCAAAGATTGCCGAAAAAGTAAGCTTTTCCTCGTCAGGACGAAGCGAACAGATTCCATTAGAAAGGCGCTCGGGAAGCATCGGGATTGTACGGTCTACAAGATAGACGGATGTGGCTCGCTTATTGGCCTCCTTATCAATCAGAGAACCGGGACGGACATAATGAGTGACGTCGGCGATATGGACACCCACCTCCCAGTTGCCATTGGCAAGCTGACGGATCGAGAGGGCATCATCAAAATCCTTGGCATCACGCGGGTCGATGGTAAACGTGGTGACATTTCTGAAATCCTCACGTTTCGCCACTTCCTCAGGTGTGATTCCGGCATCGATTTTCTCGGCAGCTCTCTCAACATTCTCGGGATATTTATATGGGAGTCCATATTCGGCAAGTATGGCATGCATCTCAGCGTTGTTCTCACCTTTCTTGCCAAGAATATCTACCACTTCTCCCCGGGGGTTCATCTCATCGTCTTTCCAATAAGTGATTCTCGCGATAGCCTTGTCGCCATCCTTGCCTCCCTTGAGCTTATTACGCGGAATAATTATATCGGCCGCCAGAAATTTTGAATCGGTGACAAGTGCCGAATAATTCTTATCTACCTTAAGCGTTCCGATAAATACCTGATCCTTTGCCTCAAGAATCTCTATCACCTTCGCCTCCGGCTCCTGGCCGCGACGGGCCGCCGATACCATCACCCTTACCTTATCTCCGTTGAGGGCGTGCATGGAATTACGCTCCGCAACCATGATGTTCTCGTCATCAATGATTACGGCATTCTTACCATTGGAACGACGCACGAAGATTCCTTCATTCTCTGTTCCACGGTTTGAAAACGCCTTATACTTTCCGAGCCCCACTTCCTGAATTATATCGGCGGCAACCAATTCGTCAAGAAGATTTATTATATCATTTCGACTCTGCGGATTAGTGGCGTCTATGGCAAAAGCAATCTGTTTATAATTGAACGATTGTTTATTCTGTTTCTGGAGAAAATCCATAATCTTCTCCTGCAATTCCCGCTTCTTCATCCGGCGGGCACCGCTATCTTGTCTGTTTTTCATATCGGTTATATACTTTTCAGATCAATCCGATCCGATTCTACACTACAACAGTATGAACTGATTAGTCATGCTGCTTTAATTATTTTAACACAAATCAACGCATTAACGTTTACACAACGTTAAAATATCCTTAAAAAACGACTATAATATATCTTACATTAATAGCCGAAAGGCGCGTCTCCTCCTTCATAACAAATCTCATGCCGAACATTTGAGACCATGCTTTCAAAAAAATCGATCCGAGAGGTGGAGGCTCCGGATCGATTCGCTTTTTTGTTTAAGGCAGCAAATATTTTATGATTCGCTGCCTAAGGGCCACATCAGTTGCCTCCGGGTGCAGACGCAAGTGAATTGGCTACAACTACAGCTTTGGAGATATGATCGCAGATATGCTCATCGCCGATAAGTCTGTCAATTCCGGCCTTGTGTAGATCAGCACGCACATTGTCGCGTACTCCCGAGAGCACAATCAATATTCCCTCACGATGCGATGATTCGATAAGGAGCTGCAGATTATGCAGACCGGTGGAATCTACAAAAGGAACTTTTCGCATACGTATAATACGCACTTTGGGTTTTTCCTGAAGGCTGTGACGCACCATTTCATCAAATTTTGTAGCGGCTCCGAAGAAGAAAGGCCCATCAATCTCATAGACGGAAACGCCGGGTTTCAGGTCGAGCACCTCATGTTGCGTGAGATCTGTGCCATCGGCAGCATCAAGCTGCTCACCATAGACGCGGATTGTTGTATTTTCCGTGATCCGACGCAGGAACACAACCACAGCCAGGAGAAGGCCGATTTCTATAGCGATGGTAAGGTTGAAGATCACGGTAAGCAGGAAAGTAACGATCAAGACCGCGATATCCCCTTTCGGATTGTTGGCAATGCCGACCACCGTGCGCCAGCCGCTCATATTGTAGCTTACCATTATCAAGACAGCCGCCAGACAAGACATGGGCACAAGATTAATCAGCGGCATGGCAAAGAGGAATATCAGCAGAAGCACTACGGAATGGATAATGCCGGCTACGGGCGTTTTTCCGCCGTTGGTGATATTGGTCATCGTTCGTGCAATAGCACCGGTTACAGGAATACCTCCGAAGAAAGGCACCGTCACATTGGCTATACCCTGTCCTATGAGTTCGGTGTTGCAGTTGGTTCTATCGCCGGTTCGGCCATCAGCCACTGTAGCACTCAGCAGACTCTCAATTGCGCCGAGCATGGCAATGGTAAAGGCCGAAGGAAGAAGGAGGTTTACCGATTCCATATTAAGACCTATGGCATGTGGAGCGGGGAATGTACCGGAAAGGTTCCCAAAACGATCGCCAATTGTCTGAATCCCCTCGATGCCGGCATATCGGTTAAGTAGCCACACACCGACAGTCACCACAACAATCGCCGTGAGAGCACCGGGCATTCTTTTCGATATTTTCGGGGTGAGGATAAGAATCGCAAGAGAGACGATTCCCGTGAGAAGGGTCGGCAAATCAATTGTATTGAAATTGCGGATGTAGACCTCCCATTTCCCAATAAAATCACCGGGGACATTCTCACTTATCGTAAGCCCGAAAAAGTCGGGCATCTGAGTTGAAAAAATGGTTATTGCAATACCGGCCGTGAACCCGACTACAATCGGATAGGGAATAAATTTTATCACCGTTCCCAGTCTGAATATGCCCATAAGAAGCAGAATGCATCCGGCCATGAAAGTAGCCATGGCCAGGCCCTGCAATCCATAAATCTGAATGATGTTATATACAATTACGATAAAGGCTCCGGTGGGACCTCCGATCTGAACGGAATTGCCGCCAAGCGCTGAAACAATGAAACCGCCGATCACTGCCGTTACAAGACCGACTGTCGGACTCACACCGCTGGCTATGGCAAAGGCTATGGCAAGAGGAAGAGCCACTATACCTACCACAATACCGGCAATAAGATCACTTCTGAATTTTGAAAGAGAATAGTTTTTTAAGGAACCGATAATGGCCGGAGAGAAGTCCGGCTTACTGAAAATCTTCATAATTAACTGCTGCGTGGGTAACAACGTTCTTTACCCGATTATTATTTTTCTATACTTTTTTCGGGAACAAAATTACAAAAATTTCCGCAATTGAATAAAGATATAAAAAGGTGATGAAAGCCTCGATGCTTCCATCACCCTGATATTGTGTCAATTAAATCGAATTTTCTCTATATAAAGCTGAACTCTGAGAATCAAAGCTTTTAATTTTGCGATGCGCTGTTTATCATGTGCTGATTTGCAGTGATATAGATCTCCACACGTCTATTCTGTGCGCGACCTGCAGCCGTGGCATTGCTCGCGATAGGATTATCTTCTCCCATACCGACCGCTTTCAGGCGTGAGGCGGGCACTCCCTGAGATTCAAGGTATTTGACCACACTTTCAGCACGCTGCTCTGAAAGATTCTTGTTTAACTGAACCGAACCGGTATTATCCGTGAATCCTACCACCGTCACGTCGGTATCGGGAAATTGCTTGAGATTATAAGCGACACGACTTAAAGCGGCATCGGCAGCCTGAGAGAGATTAGCTTTCCCGGTCTGGAATAAGATTGCGTCGCCAAGAACCAGCTTTATCGCATCGAGATCATTACGGTCTTTGACCATCTGAACCTTGATATCCTGAATATCTTGTGCATTCTTATTGATTGCCTCAGAATTGCGGTTTTCCTGCTCCTGCATTTGTGCCAGTTGCTCTTCCAAAGCTTTCTTCTGGCTATCCATCTTATTTCCGACAAGTGCTCCTGTACCGGCTCCCAATGCGCCGCCAACAAGCGCCCCGATCCACGTGCCTTTACCTCCTCCAATCAATGCACCGATTCCGGTTCCGACAGCGGCTCCAATCGTCCCGCCGGCAGCGGCGCCCTGGCCGGTCTGACTCATACCGTCCCAAGTATTTTTAATCGACGTACATCCCGTAAGCATCATGGCAGCTGCCAAAGCTACAATCCCTCCTTTTGAAATCATCTTTTTCATAAACCTTTAGTTTTAGCGTGTTTTTCAATTCGTATATTAATTCAATTCACATTTTCAATATTGAGAAATAAATCTCAATTTTCATAACGTTTCAAATGGCCAAAACGTTTTGCGCAGTAAGTATTTTAGGCACCATCTCATAAAAAATGGGGCCTAAGACCTCGTCTCAAAAAAATGAGGCCGAAAAAACTTAATTTTATCTTTTTCTTTTCAGAATCAGCAAATGGTCAGGATTGAAAATATTCACGGATTATTTCGGCTTTAGCTTTTCCAACCACTGCGGCAATTTCATCTACAGATGCCTCGCGCACTTTTTTCAGACTCTTGAAATGCTTCATAAGATTAGCGGCCGTAACTTTCCCGATGCCCTTAATATTATTAAGTTCGCTTACCACCTGCCCTTTCGAACGTCGATTGCGATGATGTGTAATTCCAAATCTATGCGCCTCATCACGCAAAGACTGTATCACACGAAGACTGGGAGAAAGTTTGTCGATATATAATGGCAGTGAATCACCCGGAAAATAGATTTCCTCAAGACGCTTGGCAATTCCGACCAACGCAACCTCTCCACGGATACCCATTTCATCGAATGCCTCAACCGCAGCACTTAGCTGTCCTTTTCCCCCATCCACCACCACCAACTGCGGCAGGGATTCACCTTCGGCCATCATACGGGTATAACGCCGGTGAAGCACCTCTTTCATAGAGGCAAAATCATTTGCACCGACAACAGTCTTGATATTGAAATGACGATAGTCGCGACGGGCCGGTTTGCCATTCCTGAATACGACACAACTTGCCACCGGGTTTGTCCCCTGTATGTTTGAGTTATCGAAACATTCTATATGCCGAGGCTCGACACTTAGTCGGAAATCAGATTTCATCCTCGCCATAAGTTTCTCTACCCCTCTCTCCGGATCGAGTTTTTCAGCCTGCTTCTCCAAATCGGAAAGATACTGACGCGCATTCTTCAATCCTATATCAAGGATTTTCTTGCGATCGCCTCGCTTGGGCACGATGAACTCGACCCCCTCAAGATGCGTGTCAGGCACGAAAGGCACCACAACAGATTCAAACTTCCTATCAAACCTTGATGCGACTTCTGCCATTGCAAGCGATAGAATTTCTTCCGGCGTCGTTTCGTTACGATGCATCCGAAATTCGAGATTTAGACTCTGCGTCACGGCGCCCCTATGCAAATGCATGAAATTTACCACAGCCCTGTCATCACCATCTATATATGCAAACATATCGACTTCACCGACCGATGGCTCTCCTATCACACTCTTGGAATTGTATTTTGTCAGAATCTCATACTTTTCTTTTACCTCCTGCGCCTCCTCAAACTTCCACGCTTCAGCCAGTCTCTCCATTTCCGATTTTAAGAAAGACTCAAGTTCGACCGTATCGCCATTAAGGATCTGACGCACCCGTGCGATCCTCTTTCCATATTCCTCCGGACTCTCCAGCGCACGACAGACACCGGCACACTTTCCGATGTGATAATCGAGACATAAAGAATACTTATTCCGTGCTATGGAACGCTCGTCAAGATTATGCCGACAACTGCGCAAAGGATATAACTCGCGGATCAGGTCAAGCGTGACTTTCGCAGACTGGACATTACTGTAAGGTCCGTAATATTTTCCGGCTACCGTTTTTTCGCGGGTCATGAAAACACGAGGATAAAGCTCCTTTGTGACAACGATCCATGGATATGACTTATCATCCTTAAGAAGTACGTTATATCTCGGTTGATATTCCTTAATCATTGCATTCTCCAGATGGAGGGCATCCTCCTCCGAAGCAACCACAATAAACCGCATGTCGACGATATTCCTTACGAGTAGATTTGTCCGTGTGGAATCATGACGGCGATTAAAATAAGAAGATACCCTCCTTTTAAGACGCTTCGCCTTCCCTACGTATATAACAGTTCCCTTTTTATCGAGATACATGTATACACCCGGCTGCTCGGGAAGATTAAGGATTTTCTCCCTGAGACGAGTTCCGGGACGATTGTTAAATAAATCGTCCGGTGTGCGGTCTGGTTTTATTTCAATATCAAAACCTCCGATTTCATCGATATTTCTTCCGAAACCCGCCAAGAGTTGGTCAAGACGCTCACGATGGTCATTAAAAGAAACAGCCTCGGTGGAAGCGAGGCTTTTCTCTATATTCGAAGAGTTATTTTCACAAGAAATCTCAGACATTTCAATCAATATTTGAGAAGAGTTGTCACCTCGCAATCCTCAGGCAGAACGGACCTTCCATTCAATTCGGAAAGCTCAACAATAAAATTGATATAGATTTTCTTCGGATTCATCGACTTTACCAGTTCGTAACATGCACGCATCGTACCACCCGTAGCAAGCAGATCATCGTGAAGCACCACTACATCATCTTCTGTAATCGCATCGCTATGAAGTTCGATCGTATCAACTCCATACTCCTTAGCGTATGATTTCTTCACAGTGACAGCAGGAAGTTTTCCGGGTTTACGAGCGGGTACAAAACCACAGCCCAATTCGTATGCAAGTATTGATCCGCCGATGAAACCGCGCGATTCTATACCGACAACTTTTGTTATACCCTTCTCACGGTATAAATCTGCAAGAGCAGCACTCATTACACGCAGAGCCTCCCCATCCTTAATAAGAGTGGTAAGATCTCGGAAAAGAATTCCCTTAGAAGGAAAATCGGGCACATCCCGAATCAAAGTCTTCAATTCTTCAAGTTGCATAATATTCTATTTTAAATTTTAATTTTATCTATTTAATTGTTCCACGTGGAACAATTTATCCCTATCCTCTTTATTTACCGCAGTTTGAGAAATGTGTGACACAACGCTCAGAATTACTTAACATCATCCTAACGTTTCAACAGGAGGAGCAAAACATTAATATCTGACGGAGAAACTCCGGGGATGCGCGAAGCCTGCCCTATAGTAGCCGGACGTATAGACGTAAGTTTCTGACGGGCCTCTGTCGAAAGAGACTTAATAGCAGTATAATCAAAACCCGAAGGGAGCTTTACATAATCAAGTCTCACCTGCTTCTCGGCGAGCTCCCTCTCACGATTTATATATCCGGAATACTTAATTAGAATCTCCGCTGCTTCAACAATCTCATCCCGTCTCCCCTTTTCGATGCGTTGGATTCTCTCCGAGACAGCAGGAATTAATTCAGACATAATTTTAAAATCGAGCTGCGGACGTCGGAGCAATTCCACAAGACGCTGTGAGGCCACAAGAGGAGATGTACCCAACCGTTCAAATGCTGCATTAATTTCAGGCGCTGCCTTAACCAAATACTTTTCGCAGAAAGAAAGTAAATCATCTCTCTGACGACGCTTACTCATCATTGCATTATAACGGTGCTCGTCAGCAAGACCTATTTCATATCCTACGGGAGTGAGACGCATATCGGCATCATCCTGACGCAAGAGAATTCTATATTCAGCACGCGATGTAAACATGCGGTAAGGCTCATCGACGCCTTTCGTAACAAGATCGTCTATCAAAACGCCTATATACGCTTGATCACGACGCAGCACAAGAGGATTCATCCCCTTCACCGAAAGAGCAGCATTAATCCCGGCCATCAGTCCCTGGGCAGCCGCTTCCTCATATCCCGTGGTTCCATTCACTTGTCCTGCGAAATAAAGACCCGAGACAAGCTTGGTCTGAAGATCATGCGTAAGCTGAGTGGGATCGAAATAATCATACTCGATAGCATAGCCCGGACGATAGAAATGGACATTCCTAAGAGCAGGAACCTTTTGCAAGGCATCTATCTGAACCCTCCAGGGCAACGAACTTGAAAAGCCGTTTATATAATATTCCTCCGTTGTCTCCCCCTCCGGCTCAAGAAAGAGCTGATGACTTTCTTTATCTGCAAAGGTTACGATCTTAGTCTCGATACTCGGACAATAGCGAGGTCCGATACTTTGGATATCGCCATTGTACAATGGGGAAAACTCAAGATTCGAGCGTAGTTCTCCATGAACCTCAGGATTGGTATGGACTATCCAGCAAGGCCTGGACTTAAGAGTCCGTTTAACCTCGGGAAGAAACGAAAATTTATGAAAATCGTCATTATCCCCCCACTGAACTTCGGCGAGAGAAAAATCGATCGTTCTCCCGTCGATGCGTGCCGGAGTTCCGGTTTTCATCCTACCTGTTCGGAATCCCAGCTTGGCAAGACCATCGCTAAGACCTTTTGATGAATCTTCCGAAATCCTGCCGCCTTCAATCTTTGTCGGTCCGAAATGCATCAATCCGTTCAAGAAAGTGCCGGCAGTCAGAACCACTTTTTTTGCCTTAAATTCGAAGCCAAGAGACGTCCTGACACCCTTGACCACATAGCCTGGAGAAACCTCGTCAGAAGGCATCTCAGAGGGCTCTATAAGAATCTCTTCGACCGTATCCTGAAACAGAGAAAGACCGGATGTTGAATCAAGAATTTGCCGCCATGCATCAATAAATCGCGTTCGGTCAGACTGCACACGTGGCGACCAGACGGCCGGTCCTTTGGAGCGGTTAAGCATCCTGAACTGAATGGCCGTGGTATCGGCAACAATCCCTGTCATCCCTCCAAGTGCATCGATCTCACGCACTATCTGGCCTTTTGCAATTCCGCCGACAGCAGGATTACACGACATCTGCGCAACCCGGTTCATATCTTTTGTAATAAGCAAGGAGGAGGCACCAAGTCTTGCAGCAGCAACAGCAGCCTCACAACCCGCATGTCCGCCCCCGATAACAATTACGTCGTATTCAAATTTCATTTTACGAACGAATTAAAATATAGCCAAAGAGTCATTTTCGGCACGTTCCATTATTTCACGCTCACCCGGTCCTTTATCATCAATGCCGCAGAGATGAAGAAGTCCATGCACAATCACACGGAGCAACTCACGCTCAAACGGCTCTCCCAAAGCTTCCGCATTGGAGGCAACCGTATCAAGAGAGATAACCATATCCCCCATCAGTTTCTCACCGGATGAATAATCAAAAGTTATGATATCCGTAAAATAATCATGATTAAGAAACTTACGATTGGTTTCAAGAATATAGACGTCATCACAGAAGCAATACGTGAGACGGGCTACACGGAAGCCACGCTCCGCAGCAACCCTGCGCAACCAGTCGCAAACTCTGTCAAAGTCGAGAACAGGCATCTCCACATTCTCGCTTATAAAATTTATCATCTCAAAAAATTTAACGGACAATCTGAATCTAAGTCCGGAACTTAACACACAGAAGTTACCCCGAAAATGAGTGCAGTTGCGGAATAACAAAACTACAATCATCAATCAGAGCACACTTCACCACATACAAAAATAATAAAAAAAACAGGAAGCCACTTATTAAAGGCAAAAAAATTTAATTATCCCATATCCTTCCCAAAAACAAAGTTGCGCTGTCTAAACCATGTAGACAACGCAACAATAATATCAAAATACCAATAAGCTATTTTTCAGTGTCTTAGATTAAATATCGAATATTTTTAAGGCTCTGAGAATCTAAAATTCTCACAAAACCGATACTTAATACAGATATTTTTTATCCTTAGCGATATTCTTCCCAGCTCTTAATCTTAATTTCAGAAAGAGGAAGCTCACAGAAGGCCTTTATAAAGGCACCGGCAAGACGGGTATTGGTGATCAGCGGGATATTGAGATCGATCGCCGCACGACGGATCTTATAACCGTTGCTGAGTTCTTTCGGCGTAAGATCCTTCGGACTGTTCACGACAAAATCTATTTCTTTGTTATGAAGCATCTCAAGAGCCTGCGGTTTCCGATCGTCGCCCGGCATATAAACCCTTATAGCCGGCACACCGTTCTCATTAAGGAACCGCTGGGTCCCTTCCGTAGCACAAATCGTATAACCACTTCTATGGAGCAACCTTGCCGGCTCAAGGAGATCGACTTTCTGACGCGCTGTGCCGGAACTAATCAAGACAGCTTTCTTCTTACTCGGAATCGTATAACCGACAGAAAGCATTGCCTTAAGAATAGCCTCTGAAGTATCATCACCGATACAACCGACCTCTCCGGTAGAAGACATATCAACGCCAAGCACCGGGTCGGCTCCTTGCAAGCGGGAGAAAGAGAATTGTGAGGCCTTGATACCTACATAATCAAGATCGAACGCCGATTTAGCCGGCTTCTCAACAGGAAGGCCAAGCATAACACGCGTAGCAGCAGCAATAAAATTCTGCTTCGAAACCTTCGAAACGAAGGGGAATGAACGCGATGCGCGCAGATTACACTCAATAACCTTTATATCATTATCTTTTGCAAGGAATTGAATATTGAAAGGCCCCGAAATATGCAAAGCCTTGGCTATTTTTCCCGATATCTTCTTGATACGCCTCATAGTCTCGACATAAAGCTTCTGAGGGGGGAACTGAATAGTGGCATCGCCTGAATGCACACCGGCAAACTCAATATGCTCAGATATAGCATAAAGCTTGATTTCACCATTCTGTGCGACAGCATCCATTTCTATCTCCTTAGCCTGCTGGATAAAAGAAGAAACAACAACCGGATGTTGCTTTGAGACATTAGCAGCCAACTTAAGGAAGCGCTGCAGTTCATCCTCGTTGGAACAAACATTCATTGCAGCCCCGGAAAGGACGTAGGAGGGACGCACAAGCACCGGGAAACCGACCTCAGCGACAAACTCATCAATATCAGCCATAGAAGTAAGCTCTCTCCAGCGGGGCTGATCAATACCGAGCGAATCACAAAGAGATGAGAATTTATTGCGGTCTTCGGCGTTATCGATGTCTTTAGCTTGCGTCCCAAGAATATTCACATGAGCCTGGTCAAGACGCATTGCAAGATTGTTAGGAATCTGGCCGCCGGTAGAAAGTATCACGCCATGAGGAAGTTCCATTTCAAGAATATCCATCACACGTTCATACGTAAGCTCATCAAAATATAGCCTCTCACACATATCATAATCCGTTGAGACAGTCTCCGGGTTATAGTTGATCATAACCGGGCGCCAACCCTGCTCTGCAACTGTGAGAA
This sequence comes from uncultured Sangeribacter sp., assembly GCA_964581685.1. Classification (GTDB taxonomy): domain Bacteria; phylum Bacteroidota; class Bacteroidia; order Bacteroidales; family Muribaculaceae; genus Lepagella. Next base: position 15,021 of record CAZOPN010000036.1, read on the forward strand.
GGGCATTGACACCACACCAGTCGAACTCAACGGAACTTCCGATACGATATGCTCCTGAGCCGAGCACAACGACTGAACGATGATCTCCCTTATAATCAACATCATTCTGACTACCATTATAAGTAAGATACAGATAATTAGTCTGAGCAGGATATTCAGCCGCAAGAGTATCAATCTGCTTAACCACAGGGCGAATTCCCCTGCTGAGTCGATTTTCGCGAACTTTCATCGACAGACTCTCACTCTCAGCCTTCATTCTGTCGCCATATAATGCACGAGCAATCTGGAAATCACTGAAGCCCTCCTGTTTTGCCCTCCGCATAAGAGAATCCGGAATAGAATCAACAGAATTAAAATCCTCAATTTCGCGCGATGTTTCGCATATTACGTGCAGTTTTTCAAGAAACCAACGGTCGATTTTCGTAAGTTCATGAATTCTATCAACAGTATAACCACGCTGAAGAGCCTCTGCAATTACAAAGATGCGCTTGTCGGTCGGCTCCTTGAGAGCTTTATCTATATCAGCAATCTTAATCTCCTTATTCTGAACAAATCCGTGCATTCCCTGGCCAATCATACGCAGACCCTTCTGAATCACTTCCTCAAAAGTGCGTCCGATAGCCATAACCTCACCGACAGACTTCATAGAGCTGCCAATCTCGCGGCGCACGCCATGGAATTTACCCAGATCCCAACGCGGAATCTTACAAACAATATAGTCGAGGGCAGGTTCGAAGAAAGCTGAAGTGGAACGGGTTACGGAATTCTTAAGATCGAAAAGACCATAACCAAGTCCTAATTTTGCAGCTACGAAAGCTAATGGATAACCTGTGGCCTTCGATGCCAAAGCGGAACTGCGTGAAAGTCGGGCATTAACCTCAATCACACGATAATCCATGGATTCAGGGTCGAATGCATACTGAACGTTGCACTCTCCTACAATTCCTATATGTCGGATAATCTTAATAGCAAGTTTGCGAAGATAATGATAATCCTCGTTTGTAAGAGTCTGCGAAGGAGCTACGACAATACTCTCACCCGTATGGATGCCGAGAGGGTCGAAATTCTCCATGTTACAGACAGTTATACAATTGTCGAAACGGTCACGTACAACCTCATATTCGACCTCTTTCCATCCTTTCAGCGACTTTTCTACAAGGACCTGTGGAGAAAAAGATAAAGCCTGTTCTACAAGTGTGATCAGCTCCTCACGATTGTCACAGAAACCACTGCCAAGGCCGCCAAGAGCGTATGCCGCGCGGATAATAACCGGATATCCAAGTCGATCAGCAGCCACAAGAGCATCTTCCACAGAAGAGACAGCTTCGCTCTTTATCGTCTTAACTCCGATTTCATCAAGCTTTTTCACGAAAAGCTCGCGGTCTTCCGTATCCATAATGGCCTGAACAGGAGTTCCGAGCACACGGACTCCATACTTCTCCAAAACGCCCGTTTCAAAGAGTTTGACACCGCAATTAAGGGCTGTCTGACCACCAAAAGCAAGGAAAATACCGTCAGGACGTTCCTTTTCAATAACCTTCTCAACAAAATAGGGAGTGACCGGAAGGAAATATATTTTGTCGGCAAATCCTTCAGAGGTCTGCACGGTAGCGATATTCGGATTAATGAGAACAGTTTCTATGTTCTCCTCCTTCATCGCCTTAAGTGCCTGCGAACCGCTATAATCAAACTCGCCCGCCTCTCCGATTTTCAAGGCACCGGAGCCTAAGAAAATCACTTTCTTTATTTTATTTCCTTCTTTCATAACAGATTGATAAAATCGTCAAAAATAAATTCCGTATCTTTGGGGCCGCTACTTGCCTCAGGATGGAACTGTGCGGAGAAGAACGGCTTTGTCTTGTGGCGGATACCCTCGTTGGTTCCGTCGTTCATATTGATAAAATGAGGTTCCCAATCGGATGGAATAGTATCGTTATCCACAGCAAACCCATGGTTCTGTGAGGTGATATAACATTTTTCCGTTCCTTGCAATCTTACAGGCTGATTATGGCTACGGTGTCCATATTTCAGCTTGTATATGCTGGCACCGGCAGCCTTGCTAAGCAATTGGTTTCCCATGCATATTCCACAAATCGGCTTACCTATCTCAAAAGCCTTTCTTATATTCTCGACGGTTTTCTCCGCAAATTCAGGGCTACCGGGGCCATTGCTTATGAAAAGCCCGTCGTAAGGGATAGTGGTAAAGTCATAATCCCAGGGCACCATCACCACTTTCACCCCGCGACGCGTCAGGCAGCGAATGATGTTATATTTCGTGCCGCAATCCACGAGCACAACAGTCTTTTCTCCTTCACCAAATTCACGGACCTCTTTCGTGCTGACAAGATCAATCAGATTTTCCTTGTTAGGGTCACGGAAATCGATATCCTCGCCATCCTCAAAGGTGATTTTACCAAGCATCGAACCCTTTTCACGAAGCAACTTGGTGAGCGCACGCGTATCGATACCGTAAAGGCCCGGGATCTTTTCCTCACGTAGCCAATCAGAAAGGGAGCGGGTAGCCTGCCAATGGCTGGGAACCCAGCTATAATCCTGACAGATAATAGCTTCGCAATGGATACGACTGGATTCAAAATAGTCACTTACGTTTGCGCATGTGCTCGTCTCGCGCGAAGGAACGCCGTAATTGCCGAGAATGGGATAAGTAGTCACCAGAATCTGCCCCTCGTAAGAGGGATCGGTGAGCGATTCGGGATAACCGGTCATGGCGGTATTGAAAACTACCTCGCCGGAACAAGGTTTTTCGTAGCCGAAGGAGAACCCTTCGAATACTGTGCCGTCTTCAAGTGTAAGAAAGGCTTTTTTAGATTCTTGCATCTTGTAATATTTTAATTCGGAGGCGCCACGGAGACGGCGACTCCGTTTTGCACGCAAAGTTAATTATAAACCCAATTTTCTGCAAATATTTTAGGCCCTAAACATAGCTTATCAGCAAAACCAGCAATAATTTTTGTAAATGAATCGGAGCCTAAAATGTATAAATTCCCATCATGGCAATCTTTTCAGGGCCAACCCGCATACACTCTATATCAACTGGGCTGCCGGAATGCAGATTCAATTTCATGTATGCGATCTCGACCAGAGCTGGGAAGGAACACGAAAAGAATGGGCTGTAGAGTATCTAAAGGAATTCGTAGAAAGTGCAGAACGGCGTTGCGAAGCCATGCGAAAGAAATATATCGAACCTTACCTCCCTTATATACAAAACTGACAGATTTTTTATATCTTTGCAGTACGTTTGAAAAGATATGGAAACGATACTGATAAAGAACGCTTCATTTTCCGATATAACGGCTCCCCCCACCGCCGATATACTAATAAAAGACGGAATTGTGTCGCGCGTGGCTTCCGAGATAAAATATGACGGTCCATGCCGTCAGATCGATGCCCGCCGGCTCACAGCTATTCCCGGCCTTGTAGATGTGCATGTGCATCTGCGGGAGCCGGGTTTTGAATATAAAGAAACAATCGCATCGGGGACGGCCGCAGCGGCCGCAGGCGGATTCACGACTATCTGCCCTATGCCTAATCTCAAACCGGCACCCGATTCTCCGGAAAATCTGAGGATAGAACTTGATGCAATCATACGCGATGCCATCGTCGAGACCATTCCGTATGCGACAATAACGAAAAAAAGACTCGGTGAGGAATGCGTAGACTTCGAATCGCTCGCGCCATACGTAGCCGGGTTTTCAGACGACGGTTCCGGCATTCAGGATGAAAACGTGATGCGCCAAGCCATGACGGGAATAGCCAAAACAGGTAAGATTCTGGCGGCTCATTGCGAGGTAAACAGTCTGCTTAAAGGTGGATATATTCATGATGGCGTCTACTGCGCCCAACATGGCCATCGCGGCATCTGCTCTGAAAGCGAATGGCGAGAAATAGAACGCAACGTAAGGCTATCGGCAGAGACCGGATGCAAACTACACATCTGTCATATCTCCACAAAAGAGAGTGTGGAGATAATCCGTAAGGCAAAAGCTGATGGCATACAGGTAACATGTGAGACGGGCCCTCACTATTTAGTCTTTTGCGATGAAGACCTGCGGGAAGAAGGACGCTTCAAAATGAATCCCCCACTCCGCTCACGTGCTGACAAAGAAGCTCTGATCGAGGGCCTCGCCGATGGCACAATTGATGTAATTGCTACTGACCACGCGCCACATTCCGCAGAAGAAAAAAGCCGCGGGTTGGAGAAAAGTGCAATGGGTGTGGTTGGCCTGGAGACCTCTTTGGCAGCCGTCTACACTCATCTTGTTCGCCCGGGGATCATTTCATTCTCCCGCATGATAGAAGCAATGGCAATTGCCCCCCGCCGTATTTTCGGATTCCAAGGGGGGCTACGCGAAGGCGACCGTGCCGACATAACTCTTGTAGACTTTTTCGCAATCAAAAAGACCGATGCCTCGACTTTTGTCAGCAAAGGAAAAAGCTCTCCTTTCGACGGGAATTTACTCTTCGGCGATATCCGCACGACAATCTGCGGAGGGAAAATCGTATATGACAAACAGCAATAATACCATCACAATGGACGAATATAAGAAAAAAGACTTTACAATTCTCTCCAACACTCCCCTCTCCCGACGCACGATGCAGATGGACCTTGCCGGCGATACGTCAGATCTTACCGCCGCCGGCCAGTTCGTAAATATCTCTGTGCCCGGTAAATTTCTTCGACGTCCCATCTCTGTCTGCGATTATTCTGACGGGAAAATGCGTCTCCTTTACGATGTGGTAGGCGACGGCACCCGAATCATGGCGGAAATGCAACCCGGCGAGAAACTCGATATCCTTTCCGGGTTAGGCAACGGTTTCTCGGAAAACGTTCCTTACAGAAAGGTAGTGCTTCTTGGAGGAGGCATCGGGTGTGCTCCCTTGCTCAACTTAGCCCGTAAACTTCGCTTAGCCGGAAAGGATGTGACAGTGATACTTGGGTTCAATACGGCTGCCGATATTGTCATGGCGGAGATGTTTACGAACCTCGGGGTTCGATTCCTTATTGCCACTGTCGATGGTTCCGAAGGCACTCGCGGTTTCGTCACGGATGCTATCCGCGAGAATAATGTTGATGCAGAATATTTCTACGCCTGCGGCCCGATGCCTATGCTTAAAGCCGTCTGCCTCGGTCTTGACATTCCCGGAGAAGTAAGTCTTGAGGCCCGTATGGCATGTGGATTCGGAGCGTGTGTATGCTGTAGCATAGAGACGGCGGTAGGATACAAGAGAATCTGCAAGGAAGGACCCGTATTCCCTAAAGAAGAACTGTTATGGAAATGAAAAAAGATATATCTACTGAGCTCTGTGGCGTGCATCTCGAAAACCCGGTGATTCCGGCAAGCGGATGCTTCGGATTCGGCTATGGAATGGCAGAATTTTACGATCTCGACATCCTGGGCTCAATTTCTTTCAAAGGAACCACGCTCGAGCCCCGATATGGCAATCCCCTGCCCCGAGCCGCTGAATGTCCTTCAGGGATGATCAATTCCGTAGGATTACAGAATCCCGGTATTGATGCCGTTATAAAAGAAGAACTCCCGAAGATGCGCGAGGTATTCCATAAGCCTATCATAGCCAACATCAGCGGCTTCTCCATTGATGAATACCGCGAATGCTGCCGACGGATCGACGGAGAGGCACAAGTGGAAATAATAGAGTTAAACGTGAGTTGCCCGAACGTTCACGGCGGAGGAATGGCCTTCGGAACAAATCCTGAGTCTGTGGCCTCTGTGGTCAGGGCCGTAAAAGAAGTGTCGCAAACTCCGTTAGTAGTCAAGTTATCGCCTAACGTTACAGATATCGTATCGATAGCCAAAGCTGCAGAAGAAGCCGGTGCAGACGGTCTTTGCGTCATCAATACCCTTTTGGGTATGCGCATCGACATAAAAAGCCGTCGTCCGGTGGTAGCCAATATAATGGGAGGTTACTCCGGGCCGGCAGTCTTTCCCGTGGCATTGAGAATGGTATGGCAAGTGACAAATGCGGTAAAAATTCCCGTAATAGGCTGCGGTGGTGTAGAAAAAGCAGAAGATGTAATAGAGATGATGATGGCCGGTGCCACAGCTGTTGAAGTAGGCACAGCCAATCTCATCAATCCCTACGCTTGCCGCGACATAATCCGGAACCTTCCCGAAGTAATGGAGCGGCTCGGCATTGATTCCCTCCGCGACATTATCGGCATCGCCCGGAAATAGAGTTTTGAAACATTCCTTAACCCGATTCAAACCAAGATCATTACGATATGAATGCAAAAGATGTGATAATAGCCTGCGATTTCCCGAATGCGGAAGAAACATTGGCTTTCCTTGATAAATTTAACGGCGAGGAGCGCAAGCCTTTCCTGAAAATAGGAATGGAGCTTTATTATGGTGCGGGCAACGATATTGTCCGCGAGATAAAGCGCAGAGGACATAAGATATTTCTGGATCTGAAACTTCATGATATTCCCAATACAGTAAAAAAGGCAATGCGTGTGCTCTCAGCCCTCGATGTGGATATGGTAAACGTCCATGCCTCCGGCACAGTCGAGATGATGCGGGCAGCCCTTGAAGGTCTTACGCGTCCTGACGGTTCACGACCATTGTTGATAGCTGTCACTCAGCTCACCAGCACCTCTGAAGAAGCCATGAGGAATCAGCTTCTCATCAATGCAACGATAGGAGACACGATAGCCAAATACGCACAGAATGCCAAGGAAGCGAGGCTTGACGGTGTGGTCTGCTCCCCTCTTGAGGCCGGAATAGTGAAAGAAGCATGCGGTGATGATTTTATCGCCGTCACACCCGGAATCCGCTTTGCTGATTCGGCAGCTGACGACCAGGTGAGAATCACCACGCCGGCAAAAGCCAGAGAAATTGGTTCTGACTATATCGTAGTAGGACGCCCCATAACTGCAGCGGCAGATCCGGTAGCCGCCTACCGCAGATGTCTGGCCGATTTCGCAGATTAAGAGAAAACTTTGAAAACTGAAAAGACTTATAATGAATAAAGCATCGGAAGTAGCAGCCGCACTACTTAGAATCAAGGCGGTTTTTCTTCGTCCAGACGAACCGTTTACGTGGGCAAGCGGTATAAAGAGCCCCATCTATTGCGATAACCGTCTTATCCTCTCCGACCCTGAGGCACGGGAGATTGTTGAAACGGCCATCGCAGAAACCGTAAAAGAACTCTACCCCGAAGCTGAAGCTCTGATGGGAACAAGCACAGCCGGCATAGCGCATGCTGCAATTGCCGCCTGGATACTTGATAAACCCATGGGATACGTGCGCGGAAGTGCCAAAGATCATGGCCGTAACAATCGTATCGAAGGACGCCTTGAGCCGGGCACAAAAGTGGTCGTAATCGAAGATCTCATCTCAACTGCAGGGTCATGTATCGACGTTGTCGAGGCACTGCGTGAGGCCGGAGCAGAAGTGCTCGGAATTGTCTCTATCTTTACCTACGGCATGAAAAAGGGAATCGAGCGTCTGGCGGCAGCTAATGTAGAAAACCATTCGCTTTCTAATCTGGATGCACTTCTCGAGGTGGCCGTTGATGAAGGATACATACCCGAATCTGACAAGGCTCGTCTCAAAAAATTCCGCGATAACCCCTCTGATGAAAGTTGGAGAGACTGATAATTAACCCCGTAGTCTGAATTCCCGAAAAGTTAAAGGTATAAAAGGCTATTAAGAGCCCATCTCAAAAATTTGAGAGCCCCTGGGGCGGATTTGGGCGAGTGATTTTCTCAAGTTGAGGAGGGAATGATGCGGGCATCA
>CAZOPN010000037.1:0-22506 GCA_964581685.1 uncultured Sangeribacter sp.
TAGTAAGCGATCATGAGCACCATCAGCAGGAAGATAGCGACGATGAAGGAGATGAAGCCCATCTGGATTGCTTCCGCTCCAAGGCTCGGACCGATAACGTTGTTGCTGACAACATCAACCTTTGCCGACATCTTACCGGATTTGAGCACATTGGCGAGGTCATTGGCTTCTTCGGGAGTGAAGTTACCGGTGATCTGCGAGCTTCCGCCGGTGATTTCATTATTTACGTTGGGGAAAGAATAAACGTTGTTGTCGAGAACGATCGCAATGGGTCGTCCGATATTGTTGCGGGTGATAGTGGCCCATTCCTGAGCACCGCGGTCGTTCATCTTCATATTGACCATGTTACCCTGCATATTGTCGAATTCGGAAGAAGCAGAGGTAACGGCATCGCCTTCGAGCACAGCGTCTCCCTTAAGGGCTATCAGCTCCCAATAGGCAACTGTCTTATCCTGACCGTTAGCTTTCTTGACAACGTTGCCCTGAGCGTCGGTGACGGGGAATTCCGCCGGCTTCACGCTCCACATCACTGTCAGATCGGAGGGGAGGGTTTTCTTGGCGAGCTCGGTGTTCATGATTGAATCCACAAGGCTCTTGTTGGCGGGTGCAACCATACCGATGATGGGGCTTGCATCGCGCTGCGGGCCTCCGAGGAGCTCGATGATGTTGTAATGGTTTACGGTGTCTTCGCGAGCCTGAAGCATTGCGAAACGCTGGAGGTCGCCCTTAATCTCGTTATAGTTGTAAACTTCGAAGAATTCGAGGTTTGCGCTCGATTTGAGAAGCTCTGTGACACGCTCGGGCTCTTTAACGCCGGGGAGCTCAAGAAGGATCTGGCCGTTCTTGTCCTGAAGTTTCTGAATATTGGGAGCGACAACACCGAATTGGTCGATACGGGTGCGGAAGATGTTGAAAGCGGCATCAACCTGGCTGTCGACCTGCTTTTTGAGAGCCTCAGTCACTTCGCTGTTTGAAGCGCCAGATTTGATTGCGCCGAGGTATTCACCTTCGCGGACAAACAGACCTGACATTGCGCCGGGCTGAATGAAAGAGGCAAAAGTATCGATGAAATCTTTATCGCTGGCTTTTGTGCCTTTCTCTTCGGCTTTCTTGATTGCCGAGTTGATCTGAGCGAGCTGAGCGTCGCCCGAAGCATACTGGCGGAGAATATCCGGAACGGAAATCTCGAGAACCACGTTCATACCTCCTTTAAGGTCAAGACCCATTCCCACTTCCATCTTACGGACCTGGTTGTAGGTGTAGCCGAGGTATACCTTTTCTTTGTCGATAGAGTCGTTGAATTGCTTCAGACTTTGTTTGTAGGCATCATTGGTCTCGTCGGTGGTCTTCGACATCATAGCGGCATACTCTTTCGCTTTCTTCTCATAATGAGAGGTAACGAAAGAGAATGAGATGTAAAATCCGCAAATCAAGACCAAAAGGATAGCAATGGTGCTGATAAACCCTTTGTTCTGCATTTCGTTTGTGTATTTGTTGTTTTTTAATTTAGTCTATTTTTCAGCTTGCAAATATACGCCTTTTTTTTGAGCTTTTAGTAATAATTACCTATATTATTGCCGTATTTGAGCGTTTTTATAAAAAAAATCCTTACTTTTGATGTTGTTTTTTAGCTTAGGGGAGAAAAAACAACATTATTATAACGGAAATACAATGCAGAAAATTTCATTTATACATATTGTCCGACTCCTGCCGGCCTTTTTTATTCTTACTTTATGGGGATGCGCTTCGATTGGAAACCCTTCCGGGGGGCCGCGCGATGAAGACCCTCCTGTTTTTGTGAGCGGCAACCCCGCGCCGGGAGCGAGAAATGTCGATAAAGAGAGGATCGTGCTTACTTTCAATGAGATTGTAAATGTTAAGGATGCTTTTGAGAAGGTGGTGGTGTCGCCCACTTCGAAAGCTGTGCCTAAGGTCTCGTCGGCCGGACGCCGTGTCACGGTGACTTTCGATTCCTTGCAGCCTAACACAACGTATACTATTGATTTTGCCAATGCCATTGAGGATAATAACGAGGGGAACCGTATTGAAGGATTCGCTTATACTTTCTCGACCGGCCCTGATCTCGATACGCTCCGTATCTCCGGAATGGTGCTCGGTGCGCGCGATCTTGAACCTCAGCAGGGAATTCTTGTCGGGGTTTATGAGAATCTCAACGACTCGGCTTTTACGGGAGAGAGAATGCTCCGCGTGGCCAAGACCGACGACCGCGGGCGTTTCACGGTGCGCGGGCTTAAACCGGTGGAATATCGCGTTTTCGCCCTGGCTGATAATGACCGTGATTATAAATATTCCAGTCCGGAGGAGGACATAGCATTTCTTGATTATATGGTGGTGCCCTATTCGGAGCCGGTGATAGTAAGCGATACACTCTATACTCCTCTGGGACAAGTCGATACTATTAAGTCGAGGATGAGGACCCGTTTCCTCCCCAACGATATTCTGCTGCGCACGTTCAATTCGCTTAAACGTCCTCAGTATCTTTCGCGGAATGAGCGGATTGATTCCACGCGCGTGTTTCTCAAGTTCAACGCTCCTTCAGATGAGTTTCCGAAGCTTAGCGTGATCGGACACCCGGAAATCTCGGAAATAGGAATTCTTGAGAGTAGCCGGCAGCGCGATTCTCTCGTCTATTGGCTGCGTCCGGAGCTGGTGAAGATAGATTCATTGATGATTGCGGCTTCTTATCTTCGCACGGATTCCGCAAAGCAACTCACGCTCACCACTGATACGCTTAAGTTTTTTACGTCGCGACCGAAGGTGAAGGCTAACAAGAAGAAAAAGGATCAGGAGAGAGTAATTTCTGCCGCAGATTCTATCAAGATGATAACAATGAATCTTAAGGCTCTTTCAATCAATACTCTCGATGTTTATGAACCTTTGCGCCTGCAGACGGACCGACCGCTCGCGAGCCTCGACACGACGGCATTCAGGCTTGAGATGCTTGTCGATACGTTGTGGCGAGGGGTGCCCGGCCGATGGCGGCTTAGTCAGCGCGACTCTTTGTCACCGCTTGATTTTGTGGTGGATTATGATTGGAACTTCGGTGCTAAATACCGCATTGTTGCCGATTCGCTGGCAGCTGTTGGTATAGATGGGAAGCCGACCCGGTCTTTTTCACATAATTTCGAAACAAAAAAAGAGGAAGATTACGGTCAGATATCTTTCTTGCTTACAGGGCTCGACCCGGAGATACCGGCTTTTGTGGAGCTGGTGACGCAAAGTGATCAGATCATCCGGTCATTACCGGTGAGAGACGGGAGGGTAACTTTCCCGTATCTGGATCCCGGACGTTATTACGCGCGCGTTATAGAGGATTATAATGGTAATGGCAGTTATGATACAGGGAGCTATGAGGAGTTGAGACAGCCGGAAGTGGCCTATTATTATCCCAAACCGATTAATATTAAGAAAAACTGGGTCAAAGAGGAGCCTTGGGATGTTTTCGCGATTGCCATAGATATGATGAAGCCTGAAACGGTGAAGAAGAACCGTCCGGAAGTTAAGAAGACAGATCGGCGTATAAACAGCGATAGTGATTATGATGAGGAGGAAGAGGATGAGATCTTCGATCCGACCCGCAATCCATTTGATCCCAATACAAAGAATCGTCGCAAGACCGGCTCTTACTAATATCTAATACATACAAAAGATACGGAGAAGCGAGCCAATGATTACTGTCTCGCTTCTCCGTAGCTATTTCCGAAGCTATTTCCGTTATTTCGGTAGGAGGCGTTTGATTTCGCTTAGAAGGCGGTCGGGATTGACCGGTTTCGAAACGTAGCTGTTGAAGCCGTTTTCCATGATGCGCGTACGATCGGACGAGAAGGCATAGGCAGTAACGGCAATGATGGGCACGTCGGCCGATACCTGACGTATACGTTTTGTGGCTTCGTATCCATCCATAAGGGGCATGTTGATATCCATCAGGATAAGATCAGGCTTTTCTTCAGAATACATCTCCACGGCCTCACGTCCGTTCCAGGCATGGCTCAGATTATAGTCGTCTTCAAGCATGGAGGAGATGAGGAAATAGTTGCTTTCGTTGTCTTCGGCCACAAGCAGACGCGGACGCGAATCTTTTTTCTTCTCTGCGACGGGTTGAAGTTGGGGCACGTCCTGCTGCGGCTCCTTTTCCGACTCCATGGGAGAGACGGGAAGCGTGAACCAGAACAGCGAGCCTTTCCCTTTTCCGGCTGATTCCACGCCGATTTCTCCATCGAAGAGTTCGACGAGTTCCTTGCATATCGAGAGGCCGAGACCATTTCCTTGTTTCTGTTCATTCTGCTTGAAGAAGCGTTTGAAGAGAAGGGGCTGGAATTCGGGTTCTATACCGATTCCTGTATCTTTCACGAAGAAATATATCTCCTTGTCGCGAATCTCATAGCCGAAAGTGATGCTTCCTTTGGGAGTGAACTTGCAGGCGTTGGTGACAAGATTAAGAATAATCTGTGAGAGACGGTCGGGATCGGTCTCTATGTGGCATTCGGCAGCGCCGAGCACATAGTTGAGGATCGTGCCGGGCTGCAACCGGAACTGGACCGTGCTGTAGACGGATTTTATAATCTCGTTTATATCAGTTTCCTTTTTCCGGATCTTATATTCCCCCTCATTCATCTTTGCCAGATCGAGCACATCGTCTACAAGCTTCATGAGCAGACGTGAGTTTGTCTCTATCTGTTCCATGAATTTAGCTTTTTTCTCCGGGTTATCGGTGGAGGCCATCAGTCGGGAAAATCCTGTAATGGCATTTACCGGAGTGCGTATCTCATGGCTCATATTGGCGATATATGACAGATTGTTAAGAATAGCCTCTTCCGATTTGCGGGCATCGGGCCCGTCGGAGACAGTAATGACTATATGACCGTTGCCATCGTAACGACCATTGATGAGAAGTCTGTGACGCGAGGAGGGTTTCCCTTTTTTCTCATTTAATTCGATAAGCATCGGCCCGAAGTCATGTTTATCAGCGATTCCTTCCTTGATAGAGCGGATCACGTCGGGGAGAGTGATGACTCTTTCTTCGAATCCTTCACGATTGCGATAGAGCACCTCCATCGACGCATCGACCACGGCCACGTATGCCGCAACATGCGATAATATATTGTCGATAATAAATGCCATAGTATTAATTTTTTTTAGTTGTTTCTGTTAATTTGCCGGGGTAGGGAAGAGTGAACCAGAATAGAGAGCCTTTATTCTCGCCCTCTGATGTGGCACCTATTTTTCCACCCATCCTTTCGACGATGCTTTTGCTGATTGAGAGTCCGAGGCCGGTTCCCTGCACGAAATTGTTGAGCTTGGTGAATCGGGTGAATAGTTTGCCCATATCGGCAGGTGCGATTCCTTTGCCGGTGTCGCGGACGTAGAAATAAATTTCGTTTTCCCTTATCTCATAGCCGAACGTGATCGAGCCGCGGCTGGTGAATTTTATGGCGTTGGTGAGAAGGTTCACAAGAATCTGGCTCAAACGGTCGGAATCGGTAATGATCTCGCATTTCGGTTCGCCGAGCACCATATTCATTGCCACATCCTTGGGCAGCCTGAGCCGGACTGTGTTATCGACGGCAACCATGAGCGTATTCACGTCGGTAGGCTCCGGATGCACATCGAGAGTGTTTGATTCGATTTTTGCCGTGTCGAGCACATCGTTGATAATCTTGAGCAGCATTTCGTTGTTCTGCTGGATGATTGTGACGAAGCGGGCGCGTTTAGCCGGGTCGGAAGTCTTGTCGAGCATAGTTGAGAAGCCGACGATCGCATTGAGGGGAGTGCGAATTTCATGGCTCATGTTGGCAAGGAATGCCATTTTCAGTTTGTCGGCTTCCATAGCCTTTTCGCGAGCCTCTATTAGCATTTCCTCCTTCTTCTTCTGGTCGGTGATATCGACAGCGAATATATCGATTTCCTCCGCCTTCCGGTCGATATCATGACTGGGCGAAGCGAGGAATTCATAATCTGTATCGGTAGCCGGGAAATGATGGCTGAAGCGGATCGTCTGTTTCTCCTTAATGAGGCGTTCCACAAAATGAGAGATCTCCTCACTGTCAAAAAGTTTGGAGGTTTTTCCGGGCAATCCGTTATTTTTCAGAATATTTCCGAACATCTCATTCCAGCCGTGATAGTCTATTTCAACCACGTTGCCGACAGTGTCACGTTTAATTCTTGCCTGAGAATATCCGATCGGCATGTTGCCGATCAGGCGAGCGCGGTCGCGTAACATCTCAATGCGTCTTCTCTGGAAAATCAAGATCACTACCGTAACGATAATGGCCGCCAGAATAACGACAAAGGCCGCTATAATGAAGATGTAATATTGTTCCCAGAGAGTTTTAGGTTTGTTGAGAAATTCCGTATCGGGTGGGCACGCAGATTCCGGAATTTTATTTATCACCAGTTTTTCGTAGTTTACGATCGGGTATGCTTTAGAAACGCGGCGGAAAGGAATATCCGACATTTTTTTATCGGCAATCATTTCTGCGAGCATTGAGCGCAGATCTTTATTGAACTCTTCCGGATCGGGGAAGAAGCCACCGGTTATGCCATAGCTGAAATAGGCATATCGCAATCCGAAGACCGGGCGTTTCACACTGCTGATCATCCTCGCATCGCCGGCTATGAGCTGTGGGTATCCGTGAATTGTCATGCGTTCCACAAACCATGTGGAGAGGAGCATTCCGGTGGTGAAATCTTTATTGCGGAGATATTGCTGAAGGAGTTTTCCATTTTCTTCGTTAGCCTCCAGCCATTCATATTCCATTCCCGGATATTTCTCCTCGATATATTCGCGGATGCTATGGTCGAGATGTCGGTTGAGGTAGAGCGCATCGGCAATGAAAACGAGCCGGTTCATTCCCGGAAACATATATTTCATCATGTCGATGGTCTGTTCATAGAGGTTCGGGAAGTGAAGCAGAGTAAAGTTGTATTTACCTTGCAATTCTTCAAGCGGGCGGAGTTCGGGGCAGACAATGTCTTTAGAATCTTGATCCCGGTAGGTATAATAGAAATCCTGTTCGCCGTATTTGTCTGACTGAGCAACGAGCAGCATCGGGATGTTTCCCCATTCTTTTACGATTCTGTCGCGAAGAGTGAAGGCAAAATTACCGATCATGACGAGATAATCCGGTTTCTTATCGGCAAATCGCGAAAAGAGACCATCCTCCATTTTTTTGAAATCCTCTTCATTATGCACCAGGGCATTGTTGAGGTAGATCGCTTCGGCGGCAGCGAAATCCTCGAGTTTTGCAATGTCGTAGATTACGGGAACCATAATCTCGGTAGCCCATGGTGCACCATCATGATATGAGTTGATGATAAGAAGGCGTTTCCCCTCATCGGCCTTTAGGTGAGGAGGATGAAAAACAAAAGTAGAAAGAAGTGTGAATAATAAGGTTAAGATTCTTGACTTCATGAGCGGTTTGAGAACGTTTTTGGATTGCCGGATTTGTAGGTTAGCGATTGTAGATTAACGTTATTATTTATTTAAGCAGGTTATCTTTTATTTTCAAGTCGTCAGAGGCGTCTCCTTCATGTTCCGGATTTATAATGGAGCAGGAGATGTAACCCGGGGTTACAAGCTGCGAGAGGTTGAGATTTTCGAAACAGGAATGTGCCACGCAATTTACAACCACATTGAAAGGGGCGTGTTTCCGGAGCTCTTCAAAACTTGTGGTGATTATGACGTCGCGATATTCCTTTTCGACGGCTCTGAGGTCGGCTATCGGGTCGAATACGGTTATCTCCGGCCCATAGCGTCGCAGGCATTCCACGGTGTCGTAGGTTTTGGTGTTCCGCACATCGGGACAGTCTTTTTTGAATGAGAAACCGAGCACGAGGATATTGGCGTCGCTCACGGGGATGTTGCGACGGTTGAGTGCCTCGACCACCTGATCCGCGAGATAGAATCCCATAGATTCGTTTACGTTTCTTGCTTCCGAGATAAGTCGCGGATTTAGGCCGTGGAGTTCCGCTTTCTTGATCAGATAGTATGGATCGACACTTATGCAGTGGCCGCCGACAAGTCCGGGATGAAACCGTGTGAAATTCCATTTAGTGGAGGCGGCGTCAATCACGGCTTGAGTATCAATTCCGAGAGCATTGAAGACTTTTGTAACCTCGTTGATGAATGCGATGTTGATATCGCGTTGTGTATTTTCGATTATTTTTGCAGCTTCCGCCACCTTGATCGAAGGCGCGCGGTAGGTGCCCCCCGAAAGCACGGAAGAATAGATTTTTTCCACTCTGTCGAGCGCTTCGGGCGATGAACCGGAGACAATCTTGCAGATATTTGCAACGGTGTGCTCCTTATCGCCCGGATTGATCCTCTCGGGAGAATATCCTACTTCGAAATCGAGATTGCATTTCAGACCCGACACTTCTTCTATCAGCGGGATGCAGAATTCTTCGGTCGTTCCCGGATATACGGTGCTTTCAAAAACCACTATATCACCTTTGCGGATCACTTCACCGATCGTACGCGATGCTTCGGAAAGAGGATGCAGATCGGGCTCATGATTTGAATTGACCGGAGTGGGGACAGTCACTATATAGAAAGAGCAATCTTTAAGATTGTCGATATTCCCGGAGCATTTGAATCCCCGGTTGAAAGCTTTACGGAGCATCTCGTCGGACACCTCGCGTGTTGAGTCGTGGCATTCGTTGATTTCCGCTATCCGGGATGCGGAGATATCGAAGCCCGTGACGTCATATCGGGAAGCAAAAAGGCATGCCAGCGGCAACCCGACATATCCGAGTCCGATAACTCCTATTTTTTCATTCTTTTCCGTATTGTTCATTTTCATGACTGTCTGTTAATAATTGAAGTTGTGGCACCAACTTCAGATGGTCATAATCCTTCGGCCATTGCCACAGATGACGTCTTCTCGGGATTCCACTTGTCGCGGTAGGAGGAATAGAAGAAGAGTTCGACCGTATGCCCTATCAGGCGTGCCACACGCAGGAAGTATCCCATGTAGAATGTATGGAATATCAGCAGCGCGCCCAAGCGGCGTTCCTGACGTGAGCGTTCCGACACGGCCTGCATGGTGAGGAAAGAGATGATAGAGAAGCAGAGTCGGATGAGCCAGCCTACTATCATTATGTCGGCGATGCGGTCGGCATTGCTGAGGAAGAGCGTGATGATATAGAACACCCAGATGAAATTGAATATGCAGTCGAAGACGATACAGTCGAGGTTCGATACCATATTGGAGAAAGAGAAATTGCGGTTGCTCCAGAGAATATCGCGATGTTTACGCACTCTGAACCTGATAAGCGATTTAGACCATCTCAGCCTCTGGATGAAGAGTTTACTCCATTTTACGGGTACATTCGTCAGACAAACGGCTTTATTGGCAAATCTCACCTTATATCCCGCCTTACGGATTTTCTGGGTTATATCTCCGTCGAGTCCCGGGCCGATATCCCACCCGCCGAGCTCGCGTATGGTTTCAGTCTCAAAAGCTCCGAAAGCTCCGGAGATAATGTGAAATATACCCATCATGTCGGTAGCCATTCGTCCGATCTGAATTGTGCGGAGATATTCGAGGGCCTGCATGGATGCACACATGGAAGCATCAGCGTTACGCACTTTGATACAACCGCCTACCCCGCGCACGTTGCGATCCATATAGAAGGGGAGCAGAATCTGTTCGATTGCGTCGCGATCGAGCGAGCTGTCGGCATCTATGTGCACGAGATATTTTCCTTTGGCATGTTCAAGGCCGTAGTTGGCCGCGGAAGCTTTTCCGCCACGATCGGTCATACGGAAATAATGCTTGATGAGGCCTGCGCGCTGGAGGTCGGCGCAGATAAGAGGCGTTGCATCATCGGAGCCGTCGTCGATAATGATTATTTCAAAATTATTGTATGTCTGTTCGCGGAGTGATTCCAGAAGGTGATACAGGTTCTTGCCTTCATTTTTTCCGGGCGCCATGATCGTTACCAGCGGGCGTTCCACGTAGAGTGCGCGGCGGGCTATGGCTTCGCTGCGTCGTCGGCTGCGCCATGTGACGCCATATTTAGTGGCGGCCACGATATCTGTGAGGTAATATCGGGGGAATTCAATGAAGATCAGAAACCAATATGTCGTGACGAGATAATCCCACGATAGATTGGCTGTGAAACATGCAATGATTCCGTCGATTATTCCGAATATATAGTCCAATTTTTTTCAGTTTTTAGTTTTTCTCAATTTTCAGAGCGGTCGGTTCAGTTTCTCTCTTCTTCGATACGGGCGATAAACTGATCAACATCGTCGCCGGGATGATAGGTGTATGTATCAACTATCTCGAATTGAAAACCGGGATGAAGCTCCTGATAGTCGTGTAATTGTTCTTTTATTTCAAATTCCATATCGGAAAGGGCTTTTGCCACTTGTCCCGACGGAACCCGGCATAGGAAGTAATAATTATTACCCCACATTGCCTGTTTGTAGTTGAAGAAGCGTTGCAGAGTGCGGACTACGGGAGGGGTGGCATCGGCATCAGAAACTTCATCGAGTGCGGGGTCGAAGATATAGAAACGTCCCACAATCACCATATCGTCGCCGAGAATGTCGGCACCTGTGAAACGACGCAGATAATCAATGAAATCAGTCATGGAAGAATAGCCGTAGAACCCGGTGTGATTAAGCGTTCGTTCCACTTCATTTGAAGCGAACGCACGTATTCCTTCCGGTGTGAATTCATATTCCTCTACATCTACCGGACGCAGCTCATCGGGGCGCCAGGTGGTTCGGTTGTTGGTGCAGAGTGCGCGCATATCGGGATACATAAAGTTGTGGTCGCACTGCCGGCACGTATAGATGGATGAGGGGCGGTCGTAATCGACACCGATATGACGCAAGATGTGTTTGCATTTCGGACATCTTAACTGGCCGTCGAATTCATAGGTATGTTCGGGCGAGACGTTGGCACAGCGGAAATGGTGTATCACGGGTTCTTCCCGGATATCGGAGCTTCCACATTTCGGACAAGTCTCGAAGAAGAGCAGGTGGCTGCTGTTGCAGACCGGGCATACGTGGATACGGTCGATGAACCGGGTGCGTCGGATATATCCGAGACGCAGCAGTTGCTTATGGAAGAAGTCGCGTTCTTCGGCCTGCATTGTCTGTTGCCCGGCAAACCAGAGGGTGTAGTAATAGAGAGCCATGTAGCCTTCGCTAAGACCCGGAGTCGGCTCGGAAGAGAAGGTATATCTTCCCCGGGATATGGCATAGCGGCATAATCTCACCACTTCTTCTGCATGTGTGGCCACAGGTTGAGTGCCGAGTAGGAAGTTATGACGCCTCATATTGGCATAAATGTCTTCGATAGTGCGCGCCATGGAGTTGTCGGTAGGGGTTGTGGCATATCCGTCGACAATCACTTCCGCTTTCCCGAGCCATCCCATGAGGCGACGGGTCACGAAACAAGGCTTGAAACGGCATTTCTCCGAGAGAAGTGGGGAGGCGAGACGGATAGCGAGCATGTTACGGTCCATGACGTTATCGATAACATTTATAAAAATCGCATCGAAGTCTTCAAACTGCAACTCGGGCGTGCCGTCGACGTTTACCGGCTCGTTGATCACCAAAATCCGGTGTTGATTCCGGTTGGTGACTATATGATAGGGTTTCTGATTTGATTCGTTCATTTTCTTTTTGAGGATTGAGTTTCTTTTGACGTGTTTTTCTTAACCGTTTTTTCTTTGTTGGCATCGCGGGTGGCGATTGAATCGCTCATCGGATAGATATGTCCGTTTTTCTCCGTAACGCGCATTCCTTGTCCGGTAGTGAACCAAAGGTAGTCCGGTTTGTCGCTTTGCGGCTTTTCCTCCTCTTTGGAGAACCATGAGTAGTTCTTTATCCTGACGGAAACGGGCATGCCGGAGGCGAGGGCCCAGAGAGGAACCGTCTGATTCTTGTCGAGATGCAGGATTGCAATCACGGCTGTGTTCTTTTTCGAGAAATAACTGCGGAGGTTTTCCGGAATCATTTCAGTGCGCGTTCCGAGAACGGTTACTGCAGCTTTGAAGCTTACATCCTTGTTTACCACTACTTCGGCCCGCGAATTATTATTGATTTTCGACATCTTGTCGACCGGCACGTATGCCACAACCTTAAGGTTGTTTGCTTCGAGATTAAGATGTTGTTTCGACATAATTTCCTCCTGTTTGAAGAAAATCATGCGTGTCGGAGCCTTTACATCTGTTATGATCGAGGAATCACTTGCGAGTCGGTAAGAGACAGCACGTCGCATTGAGGCAGCCCGGGCATCATCGTAAATCTGAGGGATCAGGCCGTTATCGTTGGGAATGCGGTTTCGCTCAAACACCACTTTTGTTTCTTCCCGCGTCTGCTGGAGAGTGGCCAGCTCGGCCATGAGAGCTTTCAGTCTGGCCTCCGTCTCGTTTAGTTCGCGTTGGAGGTCGAGTTTGTGAGAATTGCTGCTCAGACCGAGTGAGATGTTATGGTCTTCTGTGGCGATCTGTTTCTTGAGTTCTGCAATTCGCACTTTAAGCACCTCTATCTGCTGGCGTCCCGTCTCATACTGGAGTTTGTAATTCCGGTTTACAGCCACCATCGGGGGCTCTTCATCGGGGTTTGCATTCTCCACAAGAAGATCAAGCATATAGTATGAATAGAGAGTGTCGCCGGGCGTAACAAGATCTCCTGTCTTGACGTAGACGCTATCGAGATAAATATCGAAAGGTGTTCTTACCTTGTTTGTATCAACATGGACGTATCCGTCAAGCTCGGTGTAATAGACGTGATGGCCTATATAAAGACCGAGCGAGACAAGAATGGCAATCAGGATCACCATCGAAACAATCTGCTGACGGTTCACCTTGCGTCTCCGATGCCGGAGGATTTCTTCGATATTTTCTTTCTCGTCGAGTGAGCGATATGTGAAATTCTTCATTTTTTCAGAAGTGTGTTCCGGTTAGTGTAAATTCTGCTTCGCGAAGGGGAGTGAAACTGCAGAAACGCAAGATCGTTTCATCTGGAAGCAGCGACTGCAGATTAGCCACGAGGCAGTCGCGACGATACTGATAGTCGATCAATCTTTCGAGCGAAGCGATGTAGAGCGCATATTCGCGTGCTCTTGCAAGGCGGTTGTGTTCTCCCTTTACTTTCCGGTAAGCGTCGGTACGCATCCGGATATATTTCTTTAGTTCGATAATTCTTTTCAGTTCGCTTTCGGAGGCTCGGTTGAGTCTTCCTACTTCAGCGACTACGAGTGCCGTTTTGTCGGCGACACGCCGCGTCAGACGCTCCTGTTCGTTTTCAAGCACGATTCTTTCGGTCTGCATCGTCTGTCGGCGACGTTTGTATTCGTTGGAGAGGGGAATGGTGAAGGTGATACCGGCATCCACATTGTATGAATTAGGCAGGCCGGTGCGTAGATACTGGGCGTATCTGATGAAAGGAGCTACGTTGAGGTTGTTCCACCATTTAACGTTTTTCTCTTTCTGTTCGAGCAGATCCATCCGAAGCCGGAGAATTTTCATGTCGCCTTGTGAGGCGGCAACGTGATTCACTAAGGCGGCAGAGTCAATTCTGACGATTGTCGCGTCGATTCCGTCGAGTGTAACGGCTGCAGGATATTCCCGCTCAATTTCTGATAGTTTTCGTTGAGCCTCCATCCTGTCGTTGAGCACCTTTACGAGCTCATCGCTGCTTATATTTTCGTTGCCGAGCATATATTGCTGAGCTTCATCAAGA
Source organism: uncultured Sangeribacter sp. (assembly GCA_964581685.1). GTDB lineage: Bacteria > Bacteroidota > Bacteroidia > Bacteroidales > Muribaculaceae > Lepagella. The sequence goes on from CAZOPN010000037.1 coordinate 13,727, forward strand.
AGGTTAAGGAGGTCGATCCGATGATTCAGCACTCCGGCGAGGAGGCTGTCGTAATAATTAGTGATCTGATCTTTGAGAAGGAATTCCGAAATGTCGATTCTTTCTTTTTCATATCCGGCTCTTGCAATTTCTTCTTCTATTTCGGCCACTTTACGTCGCCCGTCGCGTCCGAACAGGGAGCTTTGCAGGAGATACCAGCGGAGTTCAGCCTGCACCTTGGCCCGGTAATGTCCTTCGCCTGTCTCATCTTCATAGCCTCCGTTCCCGGCGACACGGTAGTAAGCCTGGCCGGTAAGCTGCAAGCCTGTCTTTCCGTTTCCTTCGTTTATCTTGGCGGCAGTGTTCGCCTTTAGGGCTGAATCAAGTCCGGCAGAGATGGTTGAAGATGTTCTGCGTCCGAAATTATCGGCGGTGCCGTTATCGACAAGTTGTCGGGGAGAGGTTGTCGTGTGATAGATCAGGCTGTCCAGCGCGTTGAATTTTTGGTCGAAGGCTTTGATAATACGGTTGCCCTCCGCATTTTGAGCGGATGATAATGCCGGATTTAGTCCGATCATTATTACAGCCGCCGACAGTAGACCAAAAATAGATTTGAATTGCATCTCAAAAATCTTTTCAGAGGTAGGTTTAACAGAGGGGGAAGGGCTTCCCCTTCCCCTCTGATTTGTTATTAGATTGATAGCTTTTTATGCTTCGATTTTATTTCTGAATACAGCGGACGTTACATGCAATAGGCACTTCAGGCTGGAAAGCGTTTATGAATGAACCCTGCTGCTGAAGGTTGTTTGCATCAAACCGGAATTCCATATAATATTGATTCGGGTCATCAATCCAGTAGAATCCGCTTAACCAGTTGTCATCACGTGTAATACTTACTTGTACTGCCCCAATGCTGGAGACTATAGAATTAAGCTTACCCTGAGGAGTAGCCTTTTCAAGCCATTGATATGAGGTTATACCCTGATTAGTGAATTGTGCAAGGTAGAAGTAAGGACGAATCATACCGGCAGCCTTGAAATGACGGGTAACAACATTGCTGTCTGTCCAATCAACATTTGCGATATCAGTGCCTGCAGGAACTACAAGTGCATCAATTCTGAGGTACTGATTATTTGTTCCTTCTACTTCGCGTACCCAGCGGATAGCATAAGTCACGTCGCCGTCTTCCTTAATTTCACTGATTGTCGGGAAGCTGCTTGTTGTACCGGTAGAATATGTGTGACCACCTTTGGGAAGAATCTTCTTCCAATCAGTCATTGTCGGAAGTCGATAGCCTTCGGGACACAATTCACTTGTGTAACCGTAATATTCAGCTCTTTCGCTCCACGAATGTTTGTGCTGGATACTTGTGTCAAACACAATTTCTCCCTTCCAATTCTGCAAATTACTGTTTCCTGCTACAAGGAAGTACTCAGGATAGGAAGCAAGGTTGGTTGTTGCAGTATACCATTTTGCTTTCTGATTCTGACCGCTACCGTTATATACATTTGCAAGGGAGCTTCCATTAACGTAACCATACAGACTTGTATAGAAAGTACCTCCGGTCCAATTGCTGTTCATCTTTGCCACACCAATCTTGTCGTAATTGGTATTAACAACTGAGTAATTCTGATGGCCGTAGTTACGTCCGAACTGATAGAAATAACCGGCAGTCTTATAGTTTCCGGTGAATTTGCCTTTCACGGTAGCTCCGGATCCATCACGGGTGAGGTCGCTTTCTGCCCATTTAGCGAGAGGATTCTTTGTATGATCAACGGCAGTTGATGTTTGCCATACAGCATAAACATCGAATGTATTATGCTTTATGCTGGAGATTGTGACGGTTTCAGTATCAACTGTTCCATCTTCATCCTGACTCCATCCGAGGAATGTATAGCCTGCGGGAGGAGTGGGGAGTGCGCTGTAAGCGGAATAGTCCTCAAGATCAAACTGAGCTTTGGGCGTTGAATCGAAGGGTTTGGTGATAACGATCTCTTCAGGATCAGCACCCTCAAAATTAGCATGGATGTGAAGCTCGGCAAATACCTCTTTCTGTAGAGGAATGTTCACGCCGTCGATTTCTCCCTCTTCAGCTCCTTCAGGTTTCGTGAAAGCATTGTAATATACTCCTGCTACGAGAGTTGTAGGGTTGGTGAAAGCGTAGTCATAGCTTACACCATCCACAACATAGTGGAAACCTAATGTATATGTGCCGGGAAGGAAAGCCATATAAATATCCTTGCCACCTTCGACATCATTGATGATGATACCTTCCGGACGTTCTGACGTACCGGCTAATTCGCCATTGGAGAGTGTGAGTCGCTCTTTATATAATGTCGAACCGTTTACTGAGCCGATATTGGAAATAGTAAGTGTTCCTTTTTTGCCGGCTTCTATCCCTTTGAGGGAGAAGCGTGCGAGAGCGAGATGTGCCTGCATTGCAGTGCTTTCCACTACTGTGGCTTTTCCATCAGCGATGGAAAGTTTGACTCCTTTTGAGAGGAGATCCATTGCTGAAAGTGCCGTTATAGTTTCATATTTCGGCATTTTGGAGAGGTCTACAACCATCTCTTTCTTAGAATTGAAGTAGAATGGTTTGCCATCAGCTTCAGTAGCACCGGTAGCTTCTTCGGCGGTATACCAGAGGTTGAAATCATGTTCGCCCTCTTCGGCTGTAACTTCTCCGGAGAAAACTCCTACGGGAGAATTTTCACCTTCTATGATTGTAAGTTCGCCGGCTTTAACACCTTCCGCGTTATAAACTGCGAGTTTATCGCCTGCGCTCCATACATCATTGAGGCCACCGTTTGTTTTATTTTCAGATAGTTCCGTTCGGGTTGCATCATCGCGGCTGATGGTGATTGTCACCGGAACTTTTTCCCCTTTCAGCGCGGTAGCGTCTCCGGGGATCACCTCTTCCGATGAACATGACCAAAGGCCGATCATACTCATCATTGAAAGTGCATATATTGTTTTCTTTAAAAGTTTCATTGTCTGTTTTCGTTTGAGGTTAGATTCAAATTCTGAAAGTAATTTCTCTGATTAGTTGAACGAACCATTGCCATAACCGGGCAGACTGATAGTGCTCTGTTTCCAGATGGCGTAGACTGTAAGCGTGCCTTTTTCTTGTCCCTGAGTCCAGGTTACAGGAATCTTGTCTCCCTTGTTATATGTTGTGCCTGTTCCGTCAGCTTTTGTGTTCCAGCTCTGGAATACGTAACCCTCGCGAGATGGGAAGACATCGGTATAGTCTTTAGCAGTATATTCGTAGGTGGTGCCGGCTGCTCTCCAAGTGTAGTTTTTAAATGAGGGATTAGCGTTGGTATAGTTGGCATCGTAAGTAAGAACAAATGTATGTTCATCGTTACGTCCGTCGCTATAATCCATCGGAACGGGGATTCCTACACCGTCGATTGTCTCTCCGGCTTCGTTTTTGATTGCTTTACGGAGGAACTTGTTCTGACCGATGTTTACTTTCACGGTATATTTGCCGGTGAATTCATTTCCTTTGGCATCTACGGCATCGAATGTGATGTCATATTCTCCCTCTGTAGGGATATATGTGATGTAGATATCAGGAGAATTGGTAGTTACAACTACATTTCCCTTTGAATATGTAACATCTTCGGGATTTGCGAGAGAAATTGCAGCTCCGTTGCCAAGCTGAGAGCCTGAGAGCGTAACGGTGACGGGATAAGCAGTCTCTGCGGGCAGACCGAGCGCGAAATGAGCGAACGAAACGCGACGACGGAGATCGATAAATTCAACGTATGAAGAACCGTTTGAAACGACAGTCTGCTTCGCTACCGACATGATATCATAGTCGGTGAGGGAATGAAGAGTTCCATTCTGATTTGTGAAGTCGTGTGAATAGCTCTGGTCTTCTACATCGGCATAACCGTTTTCGCAGTTTTTGCGGCCGAGATAGTAGTAGTTGAGGGTAAGGTTTTCTTCTGTGACACCGGTCAGATCTCCCTCGAAGGTTGCTTTTGTTTTTCCGGCACCCTCGGTCAGAGTGAGTTTTCCTTTAATGATACCGTTTGTGCTTGCCACAAGAATCTGATCGCCGGCTTCCCATGTGCAGTTAAGCGAGCCTTTATTGTCGGCCATGGCAGTACGCGATTCTGCGTCGTCACCTTCGCGGAGTGCGTTTACCACGAGATGCACGGTCTTTCCTTCAGTAGCGGGATTCTTTACTGCTGTCTCGTCGTTGGAACAGGAGACAAGCGATCCGGCCGCCGCTGCAAGGAGGAAAGCATATTTATAAATTGATTTCATGATTTATTCGTTGTAATGAAAGTTGCTTTCTTTTTTTGTTGCCTTAATTGAGAAATCTCCCGCGCATAGCGCAATAGTTGCTCTTATGCGCGGGAGATCAATATAGGGTCTGGTTATATCGAAAGTGTGTGATTAACCATCGATTTCTTCAGGATCTACTGTTCCGCCACCGGTCTGTTTGATAGACCATACAGGATAGAATGTCTGATCGGCTGTTCCGTGGAAAGTGTCGCCTGTGGTATAAACCTTCGTGCGTGAACCCTGAAGTTCGGCAGGAACGGTTGCCCAGCCTTTGAAAGTGAAGGCTTCGCCTCTTGAGAGATCGCCCTGTGCGGGGAAGGCGCTGAAGTCGTAAGAAGTTTCTTTTGTTGTGATCACAACAGACTTCGGTGTTGTTCCGGCGGCGTTCTCAATGTTAAATGATACAGTGAATGTATTTGATACTTCCTTATCTTTGTAAACGGGCTTGAGTTCTGTCTCGCTGTCTTCCTCGCCGGCAGGGATAGTCACTTTGTCACCGGGTTTGTAGATGGGAGAATCAGGATTTTCGGGATCTTCCGACCAGCCTACGAATTCTTTACCTTCGGGAACTTCGGGAGTCTCGCCGGGGATTGTGAACACTGCATTGTCGCCGGGTTCAACTTCTTTGTCTTTATCGTAGTTGATATCGGGAATTGTAAGAGTAACATTAACAGTTGTGGGAGCTGCCTCATGGTTGAGCTTGAATACGTATACTCCGCTTTGGCCACAAGCCACGAAGATCAGACCGCTCTGAGAATCTACAGCTACGAAGTTGGATGAGTGGGCGTCTGTTCCGGCCATAGGCTGATTCATGCCTTCATGGTCGAGGGCGTTGCCGTTTCCATCGTAGTCAAGAACTTCAAAAGCGTAAAGCTTAAGCTCTGAACCGTCGAATTTCTCATAAACGCGAAGGCCGGTGCCTGTTGCAGCGTATACATAGTTGCCTTGCAGACATACGGCGGTTGTGTTGTTGCCGTTCTGCCATACGGGCTCGCTGCCTGTCGCAGAATAAACGCGGAGTGCGTTGGCACCATTTTCGCCTTTACCGCCGGCTACATAGATATAGTCGTCATCAACGGCCATTGTGTGTTTGCCGTAGTGAGCGGCCTGAGTGCCGGTAAGGGGAAGCCATTCGCCGTTTGCAGGATCGTATGTCTCGGCATATTTTTCATCAGATGTGAGGGGAGCGCCAAGGCTGCGTTCTGTTCCGTCTGCAACGCTAACGAGTGCGGCATTGGTGTCGTCGGTACGGAGAATGTAACCGCCGTCGATATATTTGCCACCGAATGAAGCGCTTGCTGCAACGATAGTGTTGATGCGGTTGCTTTCAACCTCTGCATCAAATTTTGTGTCATCGTTGAAGGCAGCAGGCATGCTGTATGCACCGCCGGCATAACCTGTAACAGCGTAGAGGGTTGAGCCTTCTACAGCAACTGCGTTGGCAGAAGAGCCGGGAATGCCGATTGTATCCATTGTTTCGGCTCCTATTGCGAGGCGACCGATAACAGCACCATTGTTATAGCATGTAAGAGGGAAGTAGAGGTTTCCGCCGGCAGCTACTACGTTGTTGAATTTAACGCGTGAAGATGTAAGAGTGCTCTTGATTGCGGAACCATCTTCTGAAGGATTGAGAAGCTCGGAAATGCTTATTTCATCGAGCGCGCCTCCCCAGCGTTCTGCCGGAGTTGAGGCCTGATGGTTGGAATGCCATGAAACGTAAGCGTTTCCACCGTAAATTGAAATTCCGGTTGCCGACCAGTTGTAGTTGGCGGCATCTGATCCGGCGATCGGGGCAATTTTTGCCACGAGCTGCAGACGGTTGGCTTTCTGACCTTTTGTCTCAAGCGGATAGCTTACGCGGTTTGACTGAGAAGCAAGGTCTAATCTCTTAAGACTCAGAGTTTTAGAATCGGGGGGGGTAATGCCTTCCCCGTGCTGTAAGTCGTCTGAGCAAGAAGCAAGCACCAATACCGATGATGCAGCGATAAGGAGATACTTGTTGATCATAGATAAAAAGATGTAAAATTAAATTTGTGCAAAGATAATATATAAGAATCTTTCTTCAAAATATTTTAAAGAAAGTCGGGAAAATTTTTGGCGAATTTAACAAAATGATATTAATAATAGTTAAATTCGTTTCGGCTTTCCCGCGCCGGTTTACTGAGTAGAAGGTTGTTTTTCTGTTGTTTGTTTTGTTATTTTGTTTATGGTTGGTTGGTCTTATGGTTGTTATTAATATTTATGATTATTTTTTTGGTTGTTTTATTATCTGTTTGGTTTTATGGTTGTTATGAGGGTTTATAAACCGGTTGTTTTAATGGGTGTTATTTTTATTGATTTGTAAGAGCTTTGTTCACCGGGATAAACAGATATTGGTGTTGGCGTTTATCTCTTGGTTGCACTCAGTTTACACTTATGAAATTGTGTTTTTAAGTATATAAATGTTTTAAGAATTTAAATATATTTATAGGGTGAATATAAATATATTTTTTTGAGTAATATCCGGTAATCAATATGATTTTCGAGATTACTCCATAATTAAAACGATGATGGATTAAAATTGTTTTGGCAAAATAAAATTTTTTGGAAATTGAGATAAATATTTTTCTTAAATGCTTTTTAATTAATCTGTTTCTTCACCCAAAGACAAACCCCTCATCCTTTCCCTCGGCTTTTCCCTCAGCTTTTCCCTCATCCTTTCCCTCGGCTTTTCCCTCATCCTTTCCCCTCAGCTTTTCCCTCAGCTTTTCCCTCAGCTTTTCCCTCGGCCTTTCCCTCAGCTTTTCCCTCATCCTTTCCCTCAGCTTTTCCCTCATCCTTTCCCTCAGCTTTTCCCCCAGCCTTTCCCTCTGCCTTTCCCGGCTTTTCCCGGCTTTTCCCTCGGCTTTTCCCCAGCCTTTCCCCTCATCCTTTTCAGGCTTCTTCTCCCTTTGCTTTATGGGTTGCCTTCTGGTTGGAGATGCTTTGCAAGTGAATGGGATCAGCAGGGAGTGAGGCCCTGAGGGATTAGCGCTTTCCTTGTTGTTTGTCTTTGGGTGGAGTTTAGGTCTTTGGGTGGTGTCTAAGAGCGGAGTCTAAGATTATTCTGATGCGAGCTCTGATGCGAGGGCATTCATGGTGAGGCAGATTTCGCGCGAGAGCTTAGTCTTAGCCGGTAGGCCAAGGGAAATAATCAGAAGGCGCCCTTGGCTGCAGAGTTGGAAATCGTGGGCGGCAGGTTTGAAGCGCTCTGTGAAGGCTTCGTGTGTTATCAGTATTATCTTTGCAGAGAGTTCTTCCGAGCTTTTTCTGATCTCTTTTTCCAACCTGCTGATGAATGGGGAGACTAATATACCCCCTTTACCGGCATGGTAGAGATATTTCCTCCTTATTTTGATAATTTCTTCTTCGGAAAATTTACGGCTAATCTTTACTGTAATTTTATCCGGATTACGTAGGAGAAACAGATTTCCGTATGCTTCGTAGTTGGCATTGCCGATTTTTAGATTTCTTATTGTCTGAAAGAAATGTGGAAACTGCTGCCGCATGGCAAGACGATGCGGATTTTCCTTGATATATCTGAATAGGGAGTCGAGGCTGCGTTTTAACAATAGGGGCTTATCGCAGTATCCGGGTTGAAACAGATTAGTATTATTCGGATTTTTAGAGTTATCAGCGTGAGTTGTAATGATATTATTTGTATTTATAATGTCATTGTAACTTTTACTGATGTTATCCACAAGACTCTGAATGTAGAAATCAAGGTGTTTATCAGACCAGTTTTTGACACGTAGAAGGATATGGACGTGATCGGGCATTATGACAAACTGGTAGATCTGTAATATCGGGAATATGTATTGTAGCCTTATAATCTCTTTGGCGATAGTTTTTCCCGTTTCCGACTCTTCTATGAATGCGCAGCCCGGGTTGCCCGGAGCAATTCGGGCGTCTCCTTTGACCTTTCCGAAGCTTGCCGCGTTCTCGCTTTTTTTCAGTATTATATGGTAGATGAATGGGGCGTGATAATTGTGAGCAAAAGCTCTTTTATGAAAGCGAGGGGTCAAATTGGCGTCTTTGTTTTCCATAGGAGCTGTTTAAGGATTGGGAATATAAAGCTGTTTGCGATATGATGTAAATGCAAATGGGGAAAGGTGTATAATAAGAGGAGAGGCTGCACCATAACCTTAATTATGATGCAGCCTCCTTCAGGTTTTTACAATAGTTTTATTCCTTGCATTTGGCAGCGATGAACTGACGGTTCATGCGGCCGATATTGGCAAGCTTGATGTTTTTCGGACATTCAGCGGAACATGCGCCGGTGTTGGTGCAGTTTCCGAAGCCGAGTTCATCCATTTTTGCCACCATTGCGCGGACGCGACGGTCTTTTTCAACCTCGCCCTGGGGCAGCCATGAAAGCTGATTGATTTTTGCCGAAACAAAGAGCATAGCCGAGCCGTTCTTGCAGGCTGCCACGCAGGCGCCGCAACCGATACAGCTGGCAGAATCCATGGCCTCGTCAGCTT
>CAZOPN010000038.1:0-21754 GCA_964581685.1 uncultured Sangeribacter sp.
AACTCTCACAAACGGAACCAGAATCCGGTGTGCTACCATTACACCACAAGGCAAATTTTTATTGTCATAAAGGTTATTTCCTTTTTGACACTGCAAAATTAATACTTATTTTTTTTCCATGCAAGTTTTTCCGAAAAAATTTTCCGAAAAATTTATTTTTTCATTCCCTTTATAGTGGTGATGCTTCAATCTCGTGCCGATATCTTCCCCTCATAATAATTGACAAAAGCTTTATTTACGAGCCGGATACCTCCCAAAGTAGGATAATTACCCGTAAAATACCAGTCGCCCGGATGATTTGGGATTGCTATATGCATCGACGATACCGATTGATATACAATTTTTACTTCTGCCTTAATCTCTTCAGAAGAGAGTAATTCTGCTATCTTATCGGAAATCTCATCATCGCTGAACGGGGCATAAATTTCTTTTACATAATTACGCAATTCCGAACTTTCCACAGAATCCTGATGCTTACATTTCTGATAGACATCATCTATAATATGAGTCATGTCTCTTTCTTTAAGAAGGGCCATTGCTGCCTTAAAAGCTATAAACTCTCCCATTCTTGACATATCTATTCCGTAGCAATCAGGATATCTTACTTGCGGGGAGCTTGAAACAATCACAAGTTTTCCGGGATTTAGACGATCCAGAATTCTAAGAATTGATTGTCGTAATGTCGTTCCTCTTACAATACTGTCGTCGATTACGACAAGGTTATCACCGGGGTTTATAGAATCGTATGTGATATCATAAACATGAGTAGCAAGATCATTTCTGACATCGCTCTCTGCAATAAAGGTGCGCAATTTGATATCCTTTATCGCAACTTTTTCTCTCCTGATTCTTCTGCGGAGCACGGATGCGATATGTTCATCGGTCAAAAGGCCTTCTTGCGCCAGATCTCTAATCTCCTTTATTTTAGTTTTTATAAGATTATTTTCAAGGCCCGAAATCAATCCATAAAAAGCCACTTCCGCCGTGTTTGGAATAAAAGAAAAAACAGTTTTATCAATCTTGCCCTCAATTGCATCAAGTACCGGCTTAACAAGCATTTCTCCAAGTTTTTTCCGTTCCTTATATATTTCGGCATCTGAAAAACGAGAAAAATAGATGCGCTCAAAGCTACAGGCTGCATTTTTTCCTTCGGGGAGAATTCTTTCGATTCTTGAACTACCGTCACGATCGACAATTAACGCTTCTCCCCTCCCCAATTCTTTTACAGCATCCGTCGGAAGATTGAAAGCAGTCTGGATTACGGGGCGTTCACTGGCAACCACTACGATCTCTTCATCACGATAATAGAATGCCGGGCGGATTCCATGAGGATCTCTCATGGCCCACATATCGCCATTCCCGACGATTCCACAGATCACATAGCCCCCATCCCATACAGGAGAACAGCGCCTGAGAACATTGGCTACATTCAGATCGCGGGCTATGGCATGTGAAAGGGTCAGAGCTTCAAGCCCTTTTTGCTTATGAATTTCATATAAGCGTTCATTTTCACGATCAAGAGCATGGCCTAACTGTTCGAGCAGAATAAAAGTATCGGCATAAAGTCGCGGATGCTGACCTTTTGATATGATTTCATTGAAAATCTCATCTACATTGGTCATATTGAAATTTCCGCACAATAGCATATTCCGGGAACTCCAGTTATTCCGCCGCATAAAAGGATGGACATAATTAATTCCCGATCGTCCCGTGGTGCTATACCGCAAATGGCCCATGTAAACCTCCCCGATAAAAGGTGCTTCTTCAATGGGAACATCATGCTGTATGCTTAGCTCTATCTGACGATGGACATTCTCGAAAATCTCCGTAATTGCGCCCGTGCCTTGTGCTCGCTCTCGGAAAATATATTCATTTCCGGGAGCGACATCCAGCTTAACGCATCCTATTCCGGCTGCCTCCTGGCCCCGATTGTGCTCTTTCTCCATTATGAGATAAAGCTTGTCAAGACCATAGAGGACTGTGCCATATTTCTCTTTATAATATTCGAGCGGTTTAAGCAGCCTGATCATGGCAACTCCGCATTCATGTTTAATGAGTTCCATGCAATTCCTTTATTCAGACTTTTTTTCCTTGAATTTTATAGCCGCTTTTATAAACGACATAAAGAGTGGATTAGGATTCAACACCGTAGACTGGTATTCCGGATGATATTGGGTTCCGACAAACCAGGTAAGCTTCGGAATTTCGATTACTTCAACAAGATTAGTCTCAGGATTCTCTCCGACACACGCGAGCCCGGCTTCTTCAAATAGCTTTTTAAATTTATCGTTGAATTCATAACGGTGACGATGCCGCTCGCTAACAATCTCTTTCCCGTATGCCTTATATGCAAGAGAATCTTGGCGAAGCCGGCAGGAATAAGCTCCCAGACGCATTGTTCCCCCCATCTCAGAGACATTTTTTTGCTCCTCCATCAGATCTATCACATTATTTTTTGTTGAAGGATTCATTTCAGTAGAATTTGCATCAGCAAGCTTCAAGACATTTCGTGCATACTCAATTACCATACACTGCATTCCAAGACAGATACCGAATGTTGGAACGTCCTTTTCCCGGCACCATTTCAATGCCACGAACTTTCCCTCAATGCCTCTCTGGCCAAATCCGGGAGCAATCACTACACCGTCAAGGTCACCAAGCTTTTCATTAACATTGGATTCGTTAAGCTTCTCAGAATGAATGTATATAAGATTCAGCTTATGGTCACAATATGTTGCGGCCTGCATCAACGCTTCATTAATAGATTTATAGGCATCCTGAAGTTCAACATATTTACCGACAAGCCCTATAGTGACCTGTTCTTCCGCTGAATCCAGCTTACGTAAAAACTCGTTCCAAGCGGTATGATCAGGTTCGTTCCGGTATTCAGAGCCGGTAAGCTCCACAACAAGATTATCCAAACCCTGGGCATGCATCATTAAAGGAACTTTGTAGATGGTCGAAGCGTCAAGACTCTGAATGACGGCCTCAGGCTTAACATTACAAAATTGAGCCACCTTCCGGCACATTGCAGGAGGCAACTCTTTTTCAGTACGCAGAATTAATATGTCAGGTTGGATTCCGATCGACTGAAGCTGTTTTACGGAATGCTGCGTCGGCTTAGTCTTAAGTTCTTTAGCAGCCTTGAGATATGGAACATAGGTTAGATGAATGCAAAGTGCATTTCTTCCAAGTTCCCATTTCATTTGTCTTACAGCCTCCAGAAAAGGCGTGGACTCAATATCACCGACGGTGCCACCAATTTCTGTAATAACAAAATCATACTCTCCGGTTTCTCCAAGAAGTTTGATATTGCGTTTGATCTCATCTGTGATATGAGGAATGATCTGAACGGTTTTTCCGAGATAATCACCCCGCCTTTCCTTATTTATGACCGATTGATATATTCTTCCGGTTGTAACATTATTGGCATGAGTGGTCCGAATATTGGTGAAACGTTCATAATGTCCGAGATCAAGATCCGTCTCATATCCATCTACCGTTACATAACATTCGCCATGTTCGTACGGATTCAAGGTTCCGGGATCAATATTGATATAGGGATCGAATTTTTGGATGGTTACTCTGTAACCTCTTGACAACAGGAGTCGGGCGAGTGAGGAAGAGATTATTCCTTTGCCCAATGACGATACGACACCGCCCGTCACGAAAATGTATTTTGTTTCCACGGATAAAATGTTTTAGTCCGGGACACAAAATTACAAATTTAAATCTATACTGCTAAAATTCTTATAAAAAATTTTTTCAAAAATGTAATAAGAGAAACAATAAAAAAAGAGCTGATGCTCATAATCAGCTCTTTAATAATATTTATTACTTCTTTAATTTTTATTCTGTGATAATTCTTCTTGCTCCAAGATATCTTCCGGCATAATATCCTTCACATTTATCGACCTTGATCCCGGTGCGCGCAGCGTGAATAAATTGGAACTGACCGGTAGCATTATCCGCACTGACCACGATGCCAACATGACCAACCTGCTTGCCGCTGCTTCTGCTCGTGAAGAAAACGAGATCACCCTTTCGAAGATGATTGCGATCTACTTTCTCGCCTTCCAGAAATTGAGCACGTGATGAGGGACTGATCGTATATCCAAACTGACGATATACATAGCTGGAAAAACCTGAACAATCAAAAGCGTTTGGACCCTTAGAACCTGAACGATATGGTTTTCCAAGATGACGATTAGCTTCCTTCAGGAGGTCGTTAAGCATGGCTAAAGATTCCTTAGACAAAGATTTCTCGGATTGAGTATTCTCTCTTTTTTCAAGATCTTCCTTAATCATGCTATTGATGGTGGATCTGTCAAGACCGGTTTTCGCATTGGCAAGTTCACGATGAACTTTATTATGCATTGCCATGCTATTACCTTTTTTTTCCGCCTGCATTCCTGTAGCTGCAAAAGCTATAAATAATATTGCTAAAATCGTCTTTATCTTCATGATTGGGTTATCGGGATTTTAACTTCTACACGAAGTGAATACCCTATGCTTTTGTTATTGTTTATGCAAAGATACAAAAAAAACAGTCCTTATCCAAATATTCAGGCATTTACATTAAAGTTTTTATATTTCTTTAGCATTTGGCACAAATCTTTATTATCTGTGCAATGATAACTTTAAACACTTTTATTAATGTTTTTCTCATCTTTTCATCATAATTCATTTATTTCGATTGTTCTATTAAGTAGGTAAGTAGGAACTGACAATTAAAAATAGTCAATTCTTATCATTAAACCTAATTTCTCAGGCAACGTAGCTGCATAATTAAAACTGATGTGATTTTTAATACTTAACAGACACATACTATAATTAACTCACAACGCAATTATGAGAGCAATTCTTACAGGACTCGCATCTGTTTTGCTGACTATTCCCATTTCGGCAAAAGATAGGATTACGGTTAATCCGGATGCTGTAAATACCGAGACTATTCTACATGTCTGGAGCTGGAATTTCCCGGAGATTGGTAAAAACATGAAGAAAATTGCTGATTCGGGATTTACCATGATTCAGACTTCTCCCGTACAGAAATGTTACGAACCGGAAGGGAGCGGGAAGAAAATTTTCGATGAGAACGTCACCGAAGGAAACTGGTATTACTACTATCAACCCACGGACTGGAAAATCGGTAATGGCATTCTCGGATCAAAAGAACAAATGCAGCAAATGCTTGACTCCGCCGCAAAATACAATATCAGGGTGATTGTAGACGTACTTCCTAATCATACAGCCGTGGATATTGATGAGGTATCCGATGATCTTTTTAAAGCTGCCGGCGGAAAAGATAAACTTTACCATTCAAAAGGGCTTAAACTTATCAATGATTATTCTGACCGTGAGCAATGTACGCTATGGGAAATGGGCGGCCTGCCGGACGTAAATACTGAAAATCCGGATTTCCAGAAATATTACATGCAATTCGTTAATGAACTTATTAACATGGGAGTCAGAGGTTTCAGATATGATACAGCAAAACATATCGGTGTACATTCCGATCCTGTTGATGTAGCATCCGGAGTTAAAGAAAACGACTTCTGGGATGTGGCAACCGGTCTTAAGGCAGTGAAAGGTGTGAAACTCGCAATCCCCTACGATTCCTTATTTGTCTATGGAGAAGTGCTCCAGGATAAAGGGGTTCCTGAAGAAGAATACGCACAGTATATGGGACAGACCGCTTCCGGTTACGGACATGTACTCCGGGATGTTCTCGAAAAACATAATGTGAAAGGGAATGATATAATCAGTTATCACCATGCTGCTGCCCCGGAATATCTTACCACTTGGGTTGAAAGCCATGATACTTATGCCAATGCCCATGAATCGGCACATCTCACCGATACACAGATACGCGAAGGGTGGGTTTTTCTAACTGCAAGACAAAACGGAACTCCCCTCTTCTTCAACCGACCTGCCGGGTCGACCAGAACCAATTATTGGGGTGACAATATTCTTGGAGCAAGAGGAAACGATGAATTTATGCATCCGGAAGTAGTCGCCGTTAATAAATTCCGTCAGGAGATGGGAGATCAGAAGGAGGATATTCAAACTTCGGAAAATGGAGAAGTGATTCTGGTTAATCGTGGTAAGAAAGGCGCCGTTATTATTAATCTGGCTCAATTGTCAAATGAAATAGACCTTCCTACCGGACTTCCCGACGGAACTTATCATGATAAAGTATATGGTAAAGAATTCAAGGTAAAAAAAGGCAAACTTAAAGGTTACGCCGGGCCTGAACGAACATATATTCTTCAGAAATAATCAGCTTAAGTTAGGCAGCAAATATTTTATGATTCGCTGCCTAAATAAATAAATAAGACGCCCCGAAATTCCGGAGCGTCTTATTTTTTCAGTATGATTCCTGAACTCATTTAAAGAATCCGTTATCAACGTTCTGTATTTCTTCAGGAGAAGAAGCTGAGGAAGCTGAAACATCATAGGGAAGCCATACACTCATATTTCCTTCACCGCGATGTGCCCAGCTATAATACGGAATCAATGTCAGTGTCTTGGAATCGGTTTTAAGATTTCCCTCCTTGTCATAACTTAAAGTCTGAACTGGCGTTGAAATTGTAGTAATACCACCAAGCATATCGCTTTGTTCCGTAAGTGTGAATTCCGGTTTACGGTTGAGTAGCAACGTATGAATGTTGAAATCATTATCAGGCCATTCGGCACAATAGACCAAAGGACCGCGCTCTACCGCCAACCTACCTTTGTTATCAACAACCTGCGGATGAGATTTTACAGTACGGACCGGCATATCGAAAGAGATCTCAACCAAATCTCCCTTTTTCCATTTACGATCTACAACCAGATATCCGGCCTGCAAATCACCATTCACCGGAACACCATTCACTTTTACAGCGTATGCCGGTTTCTGATTATCCGTATAACTGTAAAGATCGCCGGGGACAACCTGATTCCTTACCCATCCGGGAATACGAATATTCAAAGCCATATCGGCTGATCCTTTTTCAATCTTGAATATTATATCGCCATTCCAGGGATAACCTGTCTGCTGCGAGACCTGTAATTTTTTGCCTCCAACCTCAATATCTGCAACATTAGGCATAAAGAGATTTAGATAAAGGTTTTTATCTTTGGTTGCATATATATAACCGGGCAAAGAAGGTATAAACCGACTGATATTACTCGGACAGCAAGCACATCCGAACCAAGGTTTTCTGCTGTAATTTCCCGTAGACATAAGAGGATTAGGATAAAAGAAACTTCCTCCATCGATAGAAACGCCGGAAATAAGACCATTATACAATGTGCGTTCCAGAACGTCATAGTATTTTGAATCTCCATGCAACAGGAAAAGCCTATAATTGGTATATACATTTCCTATAGCGGCACAAGTCTCATTATATGCTGTTTGATTAGGAAGTTCATAATTATCACCAAATGATTCTCCGGCATGTCTTGCTCCTATTCCACCGGTGATATAAAGTTTTTTATTGACAATATTGTCCCATATATTGTCAATGGCATGAATATAAGCGGTGTCGCCTGTAAGAGCTGCCACATCCGCCATCCCTGCATACATATAGGTTGCTCTCACAGCATGTCCGACAGCCTCTTTCTGATCAACTACAGGTTGATGCGATTGCGAATAAGCATCGCGACGGCCTGTCGTACCGCGGGCATCAAGAAAGAATTTTGCTTGGTCAAGATATTTTTTTTCTCCGGTTACGTTATAAAGTCTCACCAGAGCCATTTCTGCAATCTGATGACCGGGCACAAGCCGGAGTTGCCCCTCCTTGTCTCCGATATTACGGCATACGCAATCGGCATACTTTTTTGCAATCTCAAGAAATTTTTTCTTTCCCGTAGCCTGATAATATGCTACAGCTCCCTCAATCATGTGGCCGAGATTATAAAACTCATGACTAAGATCCTCTACTGCAACCCATCTTTCTTTCCCGGCCCAGGCATGTGGATGTGCCGGATTCTGAGTACGCGAAGTGTAAAGATACCCATCAGGCTCCTGCGCTTTTTCCATGACATCGATCACACTATCAACGTATGCTTCCAGATGTTTGTCAGGAAAATTGCTTAATCGGTAGGCCGCCCCTTCGATTGTCTTATAGACATCTGTATCATCAAAGGGATAACCCTCAACTTTATATTCATCACTTGGATTGGCCGCTCTCACAAAATTAGCATAGCGTTCATTCTCCTCGCATTTCTGAAATGCCAGAGGAATAGTTACATTTCGGCTTGCCTCAAGACGAGCACCCCAGAATGGACCCGAAACCTTTACCGAAGTAAAAGGGACCGGAGAAAAAGGATATGCGGAATCTGCATGTGCCGAACTGTACGCCCCTGCAAGAAGCAGTCCACAAAATAAAAAGCTGATTTTATTCATTATCTTACATTTATCTTTTATCAATCATTATAAGGCAATTAATACCCATTTTATATTAGAAAGAATGTTCTATAAAATTAAGTAAAATTTGAATATCCACACTTGAATAATAAATTGATTTAACATTATTTAATAATGTTAGTATTGAAAAATAATCAATCTTTCCTCATCAATCATATTAAAACAAATTAATGATAAACAGACGTATCCCTTTTTGAAAGACACCTGTACATATAATTTTAACAAATAGAGATGTTAAAAAAATGAACCATCATTGTAATGATACGTTTAATTTATAGAGGTAGGAGAATTAGAAGATTGTAAATCGCATTCCCCTTCCCTGATTACCATTTTCTTAACCTCTCCTATATCTAACTGTCAGAAAAATGATCACCGAACAGGTAATAAAAGAAATATATAAAAATTTTGGAAAGCCTCCAAAGAATAAAGAGTCATTACAACTCGACCACTTTGTAGATCGGCTTAAGGCCAATCATAATCTTATAGTAAGTGATGATGAGATTATCATACAGGATCTTGAAGAATTCAATCCCTTCAGAAGATTTCTAATAAGGAGTCTTAATGCAATTCTTGAATTTGACAAGATGATTGCTTTTGTCTTCAACAACCATATTCTCTTTTTCGGGAAAAATGATAATCGACTTAGAGTTCATATTAAACCGGAAAAGCCAAAATCGATCTTGAGCCGTATCTTCGGACGCGACTGAAGGTGATAAACATAAAGATTTAAAGAAATGCAAAAGACTGTATCTTAATAAGATACAGTCTTTTGCATTTATTTATCTAAACTTCTTTTTAATTAAAATCCATTATATCATAGCCTTCGCCGATTTCATCCTCATTAAAGCTACCACCTGAGATAATATCATCATCTTCAAACTCTACAGAAGAAGCCGCTTTAACATCAATCTGGTTTTCAAACTCAGTCAAATCCACGCTTTGCTTAGGGCCGGACCCTTTCCTCATGGTGCAGACAGGAGAATCAAGATCACGTTCCGGGATTATCTCCTTAAGTTCCATAAAGAATGATCTTTCTGTAAGGTAATCAAAAACGAAAATCAATTTCTGACCCTCCTCTTCGATCAATTCCTCAAGAGGTGTAGATTCCATTAGCCATAAATCGCGGTCGCTTGCTGTTACACCCATATCTTCAAGAGTAATCTCCTCCTCTTTATTCCAGTCTTCATCGCAGATAAAAAATGAATCGAGTTCATCGTGCGAGAAGCCTACGCTATCAAGAATGGCATTCCTTAGTTGCAGGAACGAATGCTCTGAGTCTATCTCAATTTCTCTTACGAAATTTGAAACCTCATCGCTTACAAGCTTGAATCTATAAACCATCTCGTTCTTATTTATTAAGTAGGTCGTATTTTTTAAATACTTTCTCTATTGCTTCAAGCGACCGGGTCACCTGCTCCTTTGTATGTGTAGCCATAAGCGAATAGCGAATAAGGGTATCCTGAGGTGCCACAGCAGGAGTGACAACAGGATTTACAAACACGCCTTCATCCAAAAGATCACGTGTAACATGGAAGGTCTTATAATCATCGCGGATAAAGAGAGGAATGATCGGGGTTGAGGTATTACCGATCTCGCATCCCATAGCCCGGAAATTCTCAAGAGCATAATTGGTGATTTCCCATAGATGTTCCTGACGTTCAGGTTCGGCAAGTATTATATCCAAAGCAGCATTGGCTGCAGCTGTCGAAGCGGGAGTAATCGATGCCGTAAAGATATAAGAGCGAGAATGATGACGCAAAAAGTTTGTCACTTCCTTATCAGTAGCAATAAACCCGCCTAACGAGGCAAGCGATTTACTGAAAGTTCCCATAATCAGATCGACATCATCTGTCACACCGAAATGATTACATGTACCGCGACCACCTTTTCCGAAAACACCGATTCCATGAGCTTCATCAACCATGATCGAGGCATTATGTTCTTTTGCAAGACGAACAATTTCAGGAAGATTGGCAACATCACCTTCCATCGAGAAAACACCATCGGTCACGATTAGCTTTATTGCATCCGGCTCACATCTCTTAAGCTGTGTCTCAAGAGAAGCCATGTCATTATGCTTATACTTCAGGGCATTTGAAAAAGAAAGACGTCTACCCTCAATAATTGAAGCATGATCCTGCTCATCAAGCAAAATGTAATCCTCTCGACCCGTCAGAGTGGAAACGACGCCAAGATTAACACCAAATCCTGTAGAATAAAGCATGGCATCCTCTTTACCGACATAATCGGCAATTCTTTCCTCGAAACGTTTATGAATATCGAGAGTTCCGTTAAGGAAAGGAGAGCCTGCCATTCCGGTGCCATATTTGCGGGTAGCCTCTACGGCTGCTTCAATAACTTTGGGATGGTTGGTTAGGCCCATATAACTGTTCGAGCCAAACATCAACACTTTCTTGCCATGCATATTGACCTCCGTGTTCTGTTCGCTCGAAATCTCCCTGAAATATGGATATACACCTGCGGCTTTTGCTTTCTGCGGCGCATCGTATGCCGACAACTTTTGCTGTAATGGCTTCATAAATCTGGTCTCTTTCTATCTTTAACTCCTTACAATTCCAAAAAAAGACGGAATTGTCTTAAGGCTTATTAATTTTTAAGATTCCCTATTTTATCGGTAAATTTATTGGTTTTTAGAATACTTCCCGACTAAATAGAATGCAAAGTTAATAAATTTAAGGTTTATTTGAAAATTTTTTCAGTTTTAACCGCTTATTTTTATATTTTTCGATCTGATCTTTATTCTGATTCTATCAATCCGGCCGGAAAATACGATATATCTGTCTGCGTATGAGATCCGAATTCTTGACATAGTCTTGACTTTATTTTGTTTGTGAGTTTATAACTTTCAGATATATCAAGCGATTTATCTACAGCCAGACATGCATCTATAATTAAAAAAGGTCCGTTACGTCGGGTCTTCAATGAATTAATTCCTTTAACTTCTTCAAAACCCGATAACAATAACTTTATTTTCTCGATAATCTGTTTTCCGGCGGAATGGTCCATTAATTCAAGAAAACCGGGAATTAAGATTTTTACAGCAGGGATAAAAATAAATATCGCGATAATACATGAAGCCAAAGGATCGAGTATCCGCCATTTTTCCCCGAGAAAAAATGAAAAGGAGATTCCGACAAGGGTAGCAATAGATGCTAAAGCATCGCTTCTGTGATGCCATGCACTTGCCACAAGTGCCCGGCACTCAGCCCTTCGCCCTTCTCTTTTATAAAAACGAAATAAGATTTCCTTAGAAAACATAGCAATTATCACTGCAACCAGAGTGATAATATCGGGACGAGCCAATACAGCCCCTCGTGAATACATAACAAAAGTTTCTACTGCTTCCGTAATTATAATTATCGAAACCGATAAAAGCAGAATTGATATCAAAAAACTTGCGAATGTTTCAAACTTACCATATCCGTAAGGGAAATTTTTATCAGCCTTCCTGAAAGAAACACCCACAAAAAGAAACATTACAAGATCGGCGGCTACATCATTTAGAGAATGGAAACCGTCGGCCACCAAAGCATCGCTATGACCCCAATAACCAAAAGATAGCTTCAATGCCATCAATAAAATATTGGCAATGCATCCGATCATTACAGTTCTTCGGATGCGCCGCGCATTATTGACGTCATGAAGATCTATAGTATCCGTAATAAGATTATAGGAGTGGTGTTCCTCTTCTCTTCCCATCTAAATTTCTATAAATTAAAATCTGCCGGAACCGACTCTGACCGGAACCGGAGCCAACTGAGGTCTGCCATAGTTGCCGGTTCCCTTCAGGAAATCCTTCAGCACATCAATAAGTTTTCCTTTCATAGCCGTAACAATTTAAAATTAAAAATTAATCCATTGTTTGCATCCTATCTCTTAACGACATTTAAACGTATAGACCATCTGAAAGGTTCTGGCTTATTAAAAATTTTCTTATTATTTTTTATTTTGATTTATACTTTCTTTTTGAAAAAAGATTCTAAGAAAGAATTACAAAATGTCAGGAGAGTCTTTCCGGATATGTTTTTCCTGAAAGACTCTCCAAAAACGTGTATTTAAAATACCCGAGGGATATCTATCTATTATCAGTATATCCTTTTAAAACTATAACCGAAACGCTTATAAGCTTCTCTCTCCAATTCTTCTCTGAACTGAGGAGCCGCGACAGAAATCATGAGTTTTGCTCGTTCTGCAAGATTTTTACCACGCAGATTTACCGCACCATACTCGGTAACTACATAGTTGGTCTGGAATCTTGTGGTCACTACTCCTGCTCCCTCAGTCAAAACCGGCTTGATCTTATTCGCACCTTTGTTTGTTGTGGAAAGCATCGCCAGAAACGACAAACCACCCTCACTTCTTGAGGATCCATATACAAAATCATGCTGACCTCCGACACCGGAAAATATTTTCCTTCCGATAGAATCCGCACATACCTGTCCCGTCAAATCAATTTCCAGACATGAATTTATCGACATCACTTTCGGATTTGATGCAATCGTAAAAGGATTATTGGTCCATGCCACATCCTTGAAGATCACTTTATCATTGCCGTCAAGGAAATCATACAGTCGTCGGGAGCCAAGAGCCAAAGAAGCAACGGAAATACCAGGCATAACCTTTTTCATCGAATTATCAATTATACCCTTTTCAAGCAGCGGAAGCACTCCGTCGGTCATTGCCTCCGTATGAAGGCCCAGATGTTTATGGTCTTCAAGAGCTCTTATAACAGCATTGGGAATACCACCAACGCCTATCTGAAGTGTAGCCCCGTCCGGAATTAGTTCAGCAATATAATTACCTATTTTGATTTCAGATTCAGTTGGGATCGCAGTCGGCACTTCTACAAGTGGATCATCAACCTCTACCACTGCCGCAAGCTGCGAAAGATGAATCGTCGCATCTCCGGGAGTAAACGGAACATGTGGATTTATCTGCGCAATAACTCTGTCGGCACATTCAACAGCACTTACTGCAAGATCGGCCGACACCCCATAACTTACCAATCCTTCACTGTTTGGAAGAGAACAATTGATCAAAGCAACATCAACCCGACATGTGGCATCACGGAAAAGTTCAGGAACCTCTCCAAGAAACCGGGGAGTCATTGTTCCATATCCCTCGGCAATCCATTCACGAAATGCATTGGATACAAAAAAAGAATCAATCAGGAAAGAATCCTTGTATTCAGGTTTACATAAAGGCGACGGACGTCGTGCAACAGCAAAACCGGAATAAACAGTTACATTGCGTAGCTCATTTCCTCTGGCCGCCAAAGCATCCACCAGAATCTCAGGAATCGACGTGGATCCTTGAATATAGACATGATCTCCATTCTCTATCAGACGAGCGGCAGCCGCTGCATCCATATATTTAATATCCTGTGCCATCTTATTTTGAGGATGAATGATCTTCATTAAATTTCTTCAGCAACACGTCAAGACGCTCAAAAGAGGAATCATCCGGTATCATGGAAACACATACTCTTACACCGGGCTGCTCGCTTCCGGTAGTAAAGAGAGATAATGAAGAAACACCATATCGAAGCATTTCAAGCTGAAGTTCTTCAGCACTCATATTCCCATAACCTGCCGTAAAGAAGAATCCATCCGATATGAGTTCTTCGCCATCCTTATCATATACAATATGAAATCCATTATCAAGAAATACCTTCTTTGCAATTGCTGCTTTACGTCCATATTCCTGACAATGATCGATGAAGCGAAGTTCTCCGGAAACAGATTTCTTCAGCATCTCAGCCAGTGCATACTGAGCGGAATGAGATGTGCCCGATGAAGCGCAGTAAAGCACTCCGAATATATAGGCATCCCCCAACGATGGAATTTTGTAAAATTCCTCGAAGAATTTATATTTCCTGTCAAATACGCTGTCGCTGATACACACTATTGCTATTCTTTGGCCGGCATAGCTAAAAATCTTAGATCCCGACAGCATGATAACGTAATTATCGGTATAACGGGCAACTGTAGGAGCATACGGCGGTTCATAAGGAGTGCTGATATCGTGACGGAAATCCATACCGAAGTATGCCAGATCTTCTATTACAATCACATCATATTTTGTAGCAAGACGCCCGATGATCTCAAGCTCCTCCTCCGTAAGATTAGTCCACGCCGGATTATTTGGATTACAATAGATAAGGCCCGTAATATTCCCTTTTGCGAGATAACTTTCAAGTTTCTCCTCCAATTTTTTTCCGCGATACTTATAGATATCAAATGCCTCTTCCTTTATGCCGAGAAGATGAGCCTGACTACGCTGTGCGGGGAAACCGGGGCATAGAAAAAGCATTGTATCCTTGCCCTCATCCTTTAAGCGTTGCCAAAGGAGCAGCATAAGAGTGAAACTTCCCTGCATAGAACCTACTGTCGGGATCACCCCTTTGGGTGACAGATCAATATTCAGGAAAGCTTTGAGAAATTCAGATCCGCTTTCTTTCAAGGCGGGGATACCTGCAATATTAGGATATTTATTTGCCACTCCATCCTTTAAAGCCTTGATTTCAGCCTCTACTCCAATTGCTTCGGCGTTCAGACCGGGATTGCCGATTTCGAGATGGACCATATTTTCACCTGCTTCTTCTTCAAGCGCAGCTGCCAAAGCACATATCTGGCGTATTGTAGCATTTTTTATATCAAGGATAGCCATCCTATCGATGGTCTCCCGGAGTTTTTCTTGACTTACTGGAAACATGACTAACCTATTCTATTTTTCTGAAGCTATCTTGGAAGCCGTATAATTCATTCCGGCCCGGAAAGCTTTGATATTTGATTCAACAATCTTCTCCCCCTTTGCACTGAATACGTCAGAAATTGCTTTCTCAATTTTTTCAGGTGAGATCTCAATAAATGGAGCTGCTGCTCCGAGAAGAACCATATTTGAACTGCGAGGGGCAAGTAAACTCTTGGCTGTCTCATCCATATTGAAGGCAATTACATTACCTGCCGCGCCAAGTTCACTTTCAATCCTGCTCATTTCCGGATAGTTCTCAATATTCACAAAGGGATTTGTATTCGTTACAATCCAGCCTTCCGAAGAAAGATAAGGGACATAACGAAGTGCCTCCATTGGTTCGAGCGAAACGATCAGATCCGCGCCACCGTAAGGAATGAGATCGGAATGTATAGGTGCTGAACTCAAACGAAGATTCGACTGAACATCGCCTCCACGCTGGCTCATTCCATGGACTTCAGCCTGCTTAAGATAGAGATTGTCTTTTAGAGCGGCCGCCCCGAGAATAGTCGCGATAGTCAATATGCCTTGTCCTCCGACACCGGCAAGAATAATATCTGTTTTCATGGATTTACTGTTTTTTAGATGATGCGTGGCGACGCGCTGTCTGAATACATTCACGACGTGAAATTATGACCGATAATCCCGGATACTCAATTTCCTCTTTGAACAGAGCAACCATTTCATCATGATTTTTCGGCAAAGAATCAATTGTTCTCACATGCTCCGGAGCGGCACCGAGCCCAAGACAAATATCTTCAAGTTTGCCTGTACCCTGCGAATCCTGTCCGCCGGTCATACCGGTTGTCAGATTATCAGATATGATCACCGTTATAGGAGAATTTTCATTTATAGCATCAAGCAAGCCGGTCATGCCGCTGTGAGTAAACGTAGAATCTCCTATTATCGCCACAGCAGGATGTTGCCCTGCATCGGCTGCTCCCTTAGCCATCGTAATCGAGGCACCCATATCCACGCACGTGTCTATGGCATTGAAAGGCTTCAGGAACCCAAGCGTATAGCAACCGATATCTCCAAACACCTTGGGAGAAGGATAAGATTCCAGAGCTTCATTAAGAGCCCCGTAGACATCTCTATGTCCACAACCCTGACATAAAGCAGGAGGACGAGCAACGACTGTCTCCGAAACCCCGGCATTAGGCTTAGATATCAAAGAGTCAAACTCCGGGAAAAGACCGGCTATGGCTTTCCCAACCTCATCGGGAGTCAGCTCACCATCTCTAACTACATTTCCGGAAAGACGTCCGTAAATACGTTTGCCGTTGTCCAACAAGCCACGCATTCTGCTTTCTATGAAAGGCTGACCCTCTTCAAGCACGAGAATAGCGTCACATTCATTGTAAAGACGCGTAAGCTTTTCAACAGGAAGCGGATACTGACTTATCTTAACCACCGGGAATGGCACCGCTCCGTCGAAACACTCCATAAGATAATTATACGCAATGCCACTGGCAATTATACCAATCTCCTTGCGATCTCCGTCGGTATATTTGTTGAAGGGAGATTCCTCGGAAGCCTTGACAAAAAGCTCCTGATCCTTGATCAACTGACGATTGCGCAGTTTTGACATAGCCGGCATAAGCACCCATTGCTTTGGATTCTGCGGATAATGGAGCGTATTCTCCGGAACAGCGCTATCGGCAACCTCAACTACAGCACGCGAATGACTCAGACGTGTTACAAGGCGGACCATAACGGGAATGCCAAGTCTTTCAGAAAGATCAAATCCCCATGACGCCATCTCGTATGCCTCTTGCTGATTAGATGGTTCAAGGGCCGGAATCATGGCAAAATCAGCATAATATCTTGAATCCTGTTCATTTTGTGACGAATGCATGGACGGGTCGTCGGCAGCAATAACCAACAGTCCCCCATTTGCCCCCGTCATTGCCGAATTCACAAATGGATCAGCAGCTACATTCAGCCCGACATGTTTCATTGATGTGATGGCGCGTTTACCGCAGAATGACATTCCGAGAGCTTCTTCCACTGCTGTTTTTTCGTTAGACGACCAATGCGAATGAACCTTACGTTCACGCGCCAACGGATCGGCCTGGATAAACTCCATAATTTCGGTGGAAGGGGTTCCGGGATAAGCGTATGCCCCCGACAGACCGGCATGGAGAGCACCCAAAGCAAGAGCCTCGTCTCCCAACAATAATCGTTTCGTTTTCATGTGTATTAGATTTATAAGGCTATTATTTAAAGAAGAAAGAACGGAAAGCTTTTAAAAAGAAACCTGCATAATATTTCATCAATTTTCTTCTTAAGCCGCAAATTTTCCTTAAATATAGCCGTTTTATTCATTATAAGTAATTGCAAATATAGGAAATTTTGGTAAATTCGCAAAAAAATTTAGTGTTTACACACTTCGTATTTTAATTTTTATTTACCGCTGGCGTCTTTTTGTCAAGTAATTTAAATAATAATCTATGAGAAGAAATGTTTTTATTGTCTTTTTGGCTATTTTAGCTCTTTCTGCTTTTGCTAAGGATCCCGTAAAATGGAGTTTTCGTTTAACAGGACAAGAGACTGCTTCTCCGGCATTAGAAATTACAGCAGATATTGAACCCGGATTTCATCTTTATTCTCCTGATAATCCATCCGGAGGTGCTATGCCTCTTGAATTTTTCTTTGATACAAAGGGATGTAATACGGTTGGAAAACCTATAGCCGATAGGAAGTATAAGAAAGCCTACAACGACATCTTCGAAGTTGATGAGTATTACTATGATGGAAAAGTAAAATTCATTCAGAAACTGAAGCCTGTTGAAAAAAATTATAGTGTCAAAGCAGAAGTAAAAGGCCAGGCATGCGATGAAACCGGTTGCTTCCAGACTTTTGCTACCGATTCTTTCTCAGGAGTTACAAATATTGTCGCAAACGAAGGAACAAAAACTCCTGATATTAGCCAACGTGACTCAGAAAAGGAATCAGAAAAAACGGAAGTGGCTGAAATCGTTAATATGACAGACTCTCTTCAGAATTCTGAAGGATTCATGAAACCCGGTGTAAATCTTTCCAATGTCAAAACCGATGACTGGTGGGATAATGTAGAGGCTGAAATGAACGCATTTAAAGCTGATCCCAAGCAGCAACAAAGGAGTCTGTGGTATATTTTCATCGCCGGTTTTTTAGCGGGTCTTATAGCGCTTGTCACACCATGTGTGTGGCCTATGATACCGATGACTGTCAGTTTCTTCCTGAAAAAAAATAAATCAAAAAGAAAATCAGTTACGGCAGCAGCAATCTATGGAGCTTCAATTATAGTGATTTATGTGTTGCTTGGCCTGATTGTTACAATCATTTTCGGAGCCTCAGCGCTTAATGAACTTGCCACGAGTGCCGGATTCAATATTGCATTTTTTCTTCTTCTTCTTGTTTTCGCTTTTTCTTTCATGGGAGGATTCGAGCTTGTACTTCCTCAAAAATGGTCTAACAAGATAGATTCAAAAGTTGATAGCACTACCGGTTATCTGAGCATTTTTTTCATGGCCTTTACCCTGGCCCTTGTTTCCTTCTCCTGTACAGGTCCGATCATCGGCACATTGCTCGTTGAAGCGGCAGCCACAAGCAATTACGTCTCTCCGGCCGTCGGAATGTTTGGATTTGCATTGGCTTTAGCTTTACCGTTCTCTATATTCGCAATGTTCCCAACTCTTTTGAAATCAGTACCTAAAAGTGGAGGCTGGATGAATACGGTAAAGGTAACTTTGGGTTTTCTTGAATTAGCTCTTGCTCTTAAATTCCTTTCTGTCGCCGATCTCGCTTACGGCTGGAGAATACTTGACAGAGAGGTATTCATCTCACTTTGGATTGTAATATTTGCTCTTTTGGGTATGTATCTTCTTGGAAAGATTACTTTCCCTCACGACACTAAAGTTGAAAAGACCGGTGTTACCCGCTTTATGCTGGCAACTATTTCATTTGCGTTTGCCGTTTACATGCTGCCCGGACTCTGGGGGGCACCACTTAAGAGTATCAGTGCTTTCGCCCCTCCTGTTTCGACACAGGATTTCAACCTATTTGATGGAAGCGTCCATGCACAAGTTGATGATTTCGAAGAAGGGATGAAGCTGGGAGCAAAACTCAATAAGCCCGTTCTTCTCGATTTCTCGGGGTACGGATGTGTAAATTGTCGTAAAATGGAGGCGGCTGTTTGGACAGACCCAACAGTAAAATCCACGATAGACAATGATTTCGTTCTGGTAACGTTGATGACCGACGACCGCACTCCCCTTCCCGAGCCCATTATCGTTAAGGAAATTGACGGTAAGGAACGGACTCTTCGAACAGTTGGAGATAAATGGAGTTATCTTGAACGAACCAAATTCGGCGCAAGTGCACAACCTTATCATGTAATTCTCGATAATAACGGCCATCCTCTCGCCCCGGCATTCGTATATAAGGAAGATGTGCCGGCGTATCAGAAATTCCTAAATGACGGAAAAAATAACTATGAGAAAAAATAAAAAGACAGGTATTATTTTTTTATCGATTTTTTGCGGAGCCGCTTTTCTCACCGGCTCCGCAAATTCTTCCGACAAAACCGATATTGCAAATTCCAGATATATTCAACTGGCAGATTCTGCCGATTACTTTATAAAGAAACAAAACTGGTCTGAAGCCGAAAAATATACATTGGCGGCTCTCCGGAATAGGCCTGCCGATAAACTCAATTACCTTCTATGGTCGAATCTGGGCCAAATTCGAACAAATATGGAGGATTATGACGGTGCTTTTCAGGCATACGAAATAGCGGAAGGGCTTGCTCCCGGAGCTTCAGCCATTTATATTAACCGAGCTTCCACCTATTTAATGACAGGAAAAACAGAGAAAGCTGTCTCCGATTTTTCATCTGCCCTGAAAATTGATTCATTGCTTGAATGGCCTCGCACTATGCGGGCGATGTTATTGTTGAATGAAAACAAGATCCCGGAGGCCATCTCCGATTTTGAATTCATTCTCCGACATTTTCCAACAAATTCAGAAGCTCCCATGGGTCTCGGGAGAATCGAAGCAATGAAAGGGAACGGTGATAAAGCCAACAGTTATTTTGAAGAAGCACTTAAAATTCGTCAGAGTGAAGAAACCTGGTTCTACAAAATTCTTAATCTATCAGAAACAGATCAACTTACAGCAGCAGAAGAAGATATCCGAAAAGCCCTTAAACGCTTCCCGCGAAGTGGGAATTTATATATTCTAAGAGCGTGGCTTCATAAAATTAAATTCCAGAATGAGGAAGCTGAAGCAGCAAAAAAATTAGCTGCTGAATATAATGCAGATCCCGAAATCATTAAACGGTTTTTCCCTCCTATAATAAAAAAATAAATATTCTTAATGCCGGCTCATCCGGCATTTTTTATTATCTTTGCAAACGTTTTTGTGACCACCCTGATCATATCTAAATGGAAAACCTTGCGTTACATATTGAATACCTGCTCCTTCGACACGATTGTGTTATCGTGCCCGGCTTAGGAGCTTATATCAATATGCGCGAAGAGGCGAATTACGATACAGAATCGGGCATTTGGCGTCCTATGAAAAGTGAGGTAGTCTTTAACGCAGATATTCGTAACGACGACGGACTGCTTGCCAATTCGGTTGCAAGAAAATACAAGATATCTTTTCGGGAAGCAAGAGAGCTGATTGAAAAAGAAGTCGATTCATTGAAAGAATCTCTCAAATTAGATGGAGAATACACTCTCGGCAGTATAGGCATCCTGCGTGCCGGAGAAGATGACCGGTTAGTCTTCTCTCCTTTTAAATCACGCGAAACGATATTGACCGACTTTTGTTTTCCTGAAATTATCAGAAAGACTCCAGTTGAAGTCTCAGCAGATACAACCCGTGAGGATGGAATAATAGAAGAAAAAAGCAGAAGATTTGACATAGATAAAAATTATTATATCGCAGTCAATAAGAACTTTGCACGTGCCGCTGCAATATTCATAATTCTATTTATATTCTCTGTGGTCGGAATCATACTTCCTGAACGTAAACCCACACAAGACAGAGCCTCTGTCGCTCCCGTAGTTGAAAATCTGATTGACACGGCGTTGCGCAATGTCATTCCGCAAAAAGAAGAAGGGTCATCAAATATCGTTCCTGAGGATTCTGATTCAGGAAAGGATAATTTATTAAACCGGGACACTTATTCTTATCATCTTATTGTCGGCACTTTCCGTACGGAAAAAGAAGCTGATAAATTTATAGAATTAAATAAAGAAAAAGGTTACAAACTTTCTCCTGTATCTTCTTCATCTTTAATCCGTATTGCAGCTGCAGGGTCAGAAGAAAAAGACGATCTGGTGAAGCTAATGAATTCTGAAGAATTCCGCAATGTGTTTGCTCAAGCTTGGATATGGCATGAGGAAAGACAGGACACAAAGGAATAAAAAAATTAAAAAAATTAATTTAAAATTTGCAGGATTCAAAAAAAGGTATTAACTTTGCAACGCAAAAAGGGAAAACACCAATAATTCCCGTTAAAATGCGAAAATAGCTCAGTTGGTAGAGCACGACCTTGCCAAGGTCGGGGTC